>JAAETH010000425.1 GCA_024228575.1 Actinomycetes bacterium | reverse complement strand
TAGCGCGGTCGACGCGACGTCTGTGGTGGTCGTGTCGGGTACCACAGACGGGAACCTGACCAACAACGGCGATGGCACGTTCGACTATGCGCCAGATGCCGACTTCTTCGGCGCGGACACGTTCACATACACCATCACCGACTCGTCTGGGGCGATTTCAAACCCCGCCACGGTCACGATCAATGTCACTCCCGAGAACGACGCTCCGGCCGCCTTCAACGATGGGGGGCTCGGCTATACAACCCTCGAGGACACGGCGTTCGATACGCCCGACATCACCGCGAACGACACAGATCTGGAGGATGGTGGAGTCGATTCGACAAGCATCACCATCGCCTCGGGGCCCACCTCCGGGTCACTGTTCGACAACAGCGACGGAACCTTCCTGTATACGCCGGTGGCCGATGCGAGCGGCACAATTGTCTTCACCTACACGGTCGATGACACCGAGTCGGCGACGTCGAATATCGCTTCGGTGACCATCACCGTCACCCCCGTCAACGATGCTCCATCGTTCACCGGTGGTGCCGACGTCACTGTCCTCCAGGACGGGGGCGTGTACTCCGAACCAGGCTGGGCCACCGCCATGAGCGCTGGTCCGATCGACGAGGCCGGACAAGTCGTCGGATTCATCGTCAACAACGACAACGAAGCTCTATTCGCCTCCCAACCGGTGGTGACCTCTGCCGGGGAGCTGACCTTCGACACCCAAGGCGGAGCCTCGGGTGTTGCGAACGTCGACGTGACGCTGGTCGACGACGGCGGAATAGCAAATGGGGGACAGGACTCCAGCACGGTCTTTGGCCTTGTTGTCGAGATCACTGCGGTCCCCGCCGACTTCGATGGATGGGTTGGGCCAGCGGACAATTGTCCCTCCGTGTTCAATATCGATCAGATGGACACCGACGGTGATGGCATAGGCGATGCCTGCGACACGTCACCGGTCCTGATCTCGACCGGCACGTTCATCGACAGCGGTCAGGGCATGGGGAACAACAAGACCTTTGGCGTCGCAGCGGCCGACTTCGATGGCGACGGCCACGTCGATATGGCCTTCGCCAACCGCACCCAACCGAACAAGGTGTGGCTGAACGACGGATCTGGAACGTTCATCGACAGCGGCGCGGCATTGGCCAACAACGCGACAACCGACCTGGCCACCGGTGATCTCGACGGCGACGGTGATTTCGATCTCGTGTTCTCGAACGAGGCGAGTGGGAACGGCGTGTGGTTGAACGACGGTTCAGGTGTGTTCACCCCGACCGGTCAGGTCTTGAGTTCGGCGAGCTCGTTCGACGTCGCGCTCGGGGACTACGACGGCGATGGCGACATCGACGTGGCCTTCGCGAACTATCACGGAGAGGCGAACACGGTCTGGTTCAACGACGGGACGGGAACCTTCGTGGATAGTGGGCAGGCACTGGGGAGCAGCAAATCTCACTCGATTGCGACCCACGACCTTGACGGCGACGGCGATCTTGATCTGCTCTTCGGCAACGATGGGGAGCAAAACGTCATCTGGGCCAATGACGGTACCGGAGTGTTCACCTTCCAATCGAGCAGCACGGCCACGAATCGGAGTCACTCGGTTCAGATCGTCGACGTGGACATGGATGGCATCCTCGATATGGCAATTGCCGAGGACAACGGTCAGGACACGTTCTGGCTGGGAACTGGCGGAGGCGGCTTCACGGGCAGCGCGCAGACGATAGGTCTCGGCCACAGCAGGGGAATCTCCGTTGGTGACATCGACGGCGACGGCGATCCCGACGTCGTGCTTGCCGACCATTTGAGCGACGACACCGTGTGGTTCAACAACCCCGCGGCACCTTCCCCGTTCTCGGACAGCGGCCAGACGCTGAGCAGCGGCAAGGGGGAGGACAATGTCCTGGTCGACGTCGACAACGACGGGGACCTCGACGTCGTGGTCGCTCAGGAGAACGGGCCGAACATGGTATGGCTGAACAACTGATGCCGGTGGGTCCGCGGTGAGCCCAGAATCCTTCTCATTTCTGCGGCTGGTGTGCCGATTCTGAAAGGGTGGGTCTCGTCTTATCACGCGGCCGCCGAGCCGGATACGGCCTCGGTGTCGTACTCGTCCTCATTGCGGCCGTGCCGTTGCTCGGCGCGGGCTGGTTTGCTGCGCACGATGTTGGTGCTGCGCGCAAAGAACGTGCACGAATGGCCGATGTCGACTCCTCCGTGCGGCGTCTTGTGGCGCTCTCGGAATTGCGAACGAGGCTTCTGGACGAACGAATCTGGACGGTGGTGCTGAGAGGGATGGACGAACTCGGTCTGACACCGGAGACCGTTTCGGGCCTGACTGGTATTGATGTCGGGGGTGAGCTCACGGCCGCCGCCAGTCGAGTTGATGCTCTTTCCGAGGAGCTCGGATTGGTCGATGAGGCAGATGCGATCGCCAGCATCAGGAATGCGACATGGCTGCCGTTGACGGAGACTGGTCGGGCTTACGTCGACCTCGAGCTCGAGGTTGGCATCATGGCAGACCGCCTGTTGGACGAGGTGCTGGACGACGTCGGCGCAATTCCCGACGAAGGTGTGTTGAGCCGTTCGATTCGTGTGCTCGCAGCCGCGACGACGGCTCGTCGGGCGGCTTCGGCGGAGCTGAATCACTACTTCGGAGCCCAGTTCTCCGAACAGGCGAATCGTGCCGAGGAACTGACAGCCCTGGTCGGCCAGGCTGCAATCCGCCGTCGGCAGCTGACGGAGCTGGACCGGATCACGTTCGTGGATTCTCAAGCGCAACGAGCGCTGGGGGCAATCCTCGCATCCGATGATGCCGGCGAGTTCGAGACGTTGGCGTCCGACCTCGTCCAGAGAAGTATCGCTGGAGGGGGGAGCGAGGCTGCGCTGGTGGCTGTTCTTCAGGATCTCGATGCGGTGGCAGTGGCATTTGAGGCATCATCGGTGACCAACGGCCTCTACCTCGACCTGGTCGACGCCGCCGGGACGGACATCGATGCCGCCAGTCTCATGGCCGCGGACGCTGCCGGCCAACGCCATCAACTTGCGCTGGCCACACTCGTCGGGTTGGCGCTCGTCTCTGTGCTGGTTGCCTTCGCCGCCACAAGGTCGGTTGCTCGACCCATTCGCCGGCTGGGAGCAGCGGCGCGCGGGATCTCGAGAGGTGAGTCCCCACCCGAACTGGACGAGGGGTCGGGGCCAGCTGAAGTGCGCGATGTAGCGCGCGCCATGAACGAGGCGAGGAGTCATCTCGAGCTCGCCCAACGTCAAGCGATTGCCCTTGCGGAGGGTGATCTGGCTCATGAGTCGTTGGAGCGACCGACCGTCGGGAGTCTGGGCGACGCGCTTCAATCTGCAGTTCGAACGGTCGCTGACTCGCGCCATCAGAGGGAGGAGTTCAGGCAGAAGATGACCCACGAGGCCACACACGACGGTCTCACGCAGCTTCCGAACCGAGATGCCTCTTTGGCTCAGCTGGCCAGCGGGCTCGCTCGCTCCACCCGTCTTGGCGCTTGTCTCGCTGTGT
>JAAETH010000424.1 GCA_024228575.1 Actinomycetes bacterium | reverse complement strand
GTCGTCTCCGAGATCATCACCATTGCCCTTACGAGGATCCTTCTTGGCGAGATTCTCGAGGAGGGGATGCTCATCGCTCTCATTTGCGCGGCACCGATCTCGGCCTTGCTTGCGGATCGTCAGTTGCGGATGCGGTATTTGATCGAGAACCAACGCGATCAGTTGTCGGTGCTCAACGGCGAGTTGAGCGCCCGCAACAGCGATCTGGATGCGTTCGCTCGCACTGTGGCTCACGACCTCAAGAATCCCCTCACCACGATTATCGGCATGACAGACCTGCTGGCTTCCGATCCGGATCCGGCACAGACTGAGCAAACGTCAGAGTTCCTTGCTGCTATCGCCCAATCGGGTGATCTGGCGATAGAGATCATCGATGGCCTACTGCTCCTGCACGGGATTCAGAATGAATCGCAGGAGCTGGTCGCCGTCGACACACGCGAGACCGTGACGTCCGCTCTCGAGACTCTGGCCAGCGATATTGAGAGGAACGCCGCTGTGGTGAGCAAATCGGGTCCGCTTCTACCCGTCAAGGCCCATGCTCCGTGGCTGGCTCAAGTCTGGATCAATCTCATCAGCAATGCACTCAAGTACGGCGGTTCGCCTCGAGCGGTGGATCTTGTTTCTCAAGCCATGCCGGACAGCATGGTCCGGTTCGAGGTGACCGACAATGGCGACGGCATCGCCCCCGAGGATCGCGAGCGCATCTTCACCGAGTTCGAGCGAGCCGACGACACGAGCGCCCCCCGGCCACGGCATCGGTCTGGCAATCGTGACCCGAGTGATCGACCGACTCGGTGGCGAAATCGGTGTCGACAAAGCTCCAAGCGGAGGATCAACCTTCTGGTTCACCGTTCCCGCCGCCTAGCGGAGCCCACGCTGACCAAGCCCAAGCTGACCAAGCCCAAGCAGCTACCTAGGGCTGCTCTCCAGCAAACAGGGATGGAGCGGCGAGGGCACCCTCGATAACGCTGTCCAGAGTCCTGTCGCCGAGGACCGCCTGCAGCGAGCCGTCGACCCACAGGACCGCCAAGCCGTGCACCAGCGACCAGAAGAACGCCGCCAGGTCATCCGGATTGGCGTCGGGGAATACGCCTTGGGCGACAAGATCACTGGTCCGCTCGTGGAGAAACGCAAACGTGATCTCCGCCGTCTGATGAAGACTCGGGTATTTCGACTTGTCCAAACCCGACCGAAACATGACGTCAAAGTGCGCCGGGTACTCAGCGGCGAGCTTCACATAGGCCTTGCCAATGGCGCTCATCTGCTCAAGTTGGGGAAGGTCCGCAGCACCAGCCATCGCCGTCGTCATGACCTCAGACAGGTGACCGAATCCCTGTTCGGCGAAGGCGGCAAGCAGGCCTTCCTTGTCTCCGAAGTGATGGGCTGGGGCGCTGTGCGAGACTCCGGCGCGACGGGCAGCCTCGCGAAGGCTTACGCTGCCAACCCCCTTCTCCCGGATGATCTCGTCAACGGCAAAAAGCAATGCCGTCGCTAGATCACCATGGTGATAGGCGCTCTTGCCGGGGTTCTCAGCCATCCTCATCATTCTATCTTGACAATGTCCATATTGTACGGGTACGATCTGGACACCGTCAAGTTGCCACTGTCAAGATGCTGAGGAATGTCTGATGTCCCCCACCGAACCAACCTGGACCGCAACCCTCGAACGCCACTCCCGTCGGGTCATCGGGCTCGCGATTGCCGTAACAGTATTGCTGGCGATCCCGTTCCTCACCATGGCTCCCACTGAGACAGCATCCCCGGAGCCGGGTGGCGTCGTATTCGACATCAACGACACGATGGACGACCAATTTGTCAGCTCGGTGTATCCGATCTTCGCCATCGCAGAGGCCAGGGACGGCGACATCTTCACCAAGGATGCCCTCCTCGAGATACAGGACGGCGCTAGCGAGCTGCGCAGTCATACAGAATTCGGACCGAAGCTAGTCAGCTACTTCGATGCAGCAACCGGGCTTGACGTAGTGGGCGTTAGCTCGTTCGTCGATCTGGTCAACGCCGAACTCACCGATGCCGGTGGCCTCACCGGAGCCGACCAGGCCAAGATCGACCAGGCGATCGCTGCCCTCATCGACCGCTACGGAGTTGACGGAGAAGAGTTGGGGTTGTCGGTGCAGGCCCATTTCGACGACTCAACCGGCCGCTGGGTGTCCCCCGCCGTCACAACCACCATCGTCTCGGACAACGATGTTCTCGGATTTGGCAATGCCTCGGTCAATCTTGGTTCCGACACCGAGCCTGAGGAGTACGCAAGGGACATCATCGAGGTGCTGCGAGGCGATGAAAGCTCCGTGCAGGTGTGGGGTGTCGCCATTGATGTCAATCTCACTTCGGCAGAACAGGGCGGAGTAGCCGGACCGTTTATCGGGTTCACCATCCTGGCCGTGCTCATCATCGTCGGTCTCACCTTCCGCTCGTATTGGGTGATGGCTATCACCGGTGCCGCTTTGGGTGGACTGATCATCTGGCTGCGCGGTATCTCCAACCTCATCGGCCTCAAAGACGACCTCATTCTGTCGCTACTCGTCCCCATCGCCATGATCTCGTTTGGTGTCGACTTCGCCTTCCACGCCATCGGCAGGTACCGCGAGGAGCAACGCGAAGGACGTGACCCCGGATCTGCCTTCGTTGTGGGTATCGCGGCTGTGGCCGGGGCTCTGCTGCTGGCTCTCGCTTCGGATGCGGCCGCATTCCTCTCCAATGTCTCATCAGGCATCGAATCGATCATCCAGTTCGGCATTGGTGCCGCCATCGCCCTCGGCGCCGCCTTCCTGCTGCTTGGTGTTGTCACCCCGCTGGCGCTGGCGGAAGTCGAACGCAAGGTTGGCAACCCTCCGCCAAGCAGACGTCAGACCATGTGGCGGCTCGCCGGATACAACGCCGCTGGCATGATGGCGATGACCACGGTGCTGCTCCTGGTGTTCATCCTCCCCTGGGCTGGAGTGCTTGCGCTGGCCCTCTACATCGTTCTTCTGCTGGTCATCCCTTATCGGATAGCGAAACCGCACGACTGGATTGCCGGTACCGAACCGACATCGATCGCCGGTAGGTCCGCCGACGCCGTTGGCGATTCCATCGCCTGGGTTGCCGCGAGACGAAAGCTGGTGATCCCAATCGCGGCTGTTGTGACGCTCGGTGCCGCATTTGCGGCAACCAAAGTGCCGACCGAGTTCGACGTGAAGGACTTCTTCAGTGCCGATTCCGACTTCGTGGTCTCGCTCGACAAACTGGATGAACACATCGGTGATCGTGGTGGAGAGCCAACGGCCGTCTACATCGCCGCTCCCCTCGATGACCCGGCGGTGCTGGAGACGGTGTCCTCATTCCTCGACGAGCTACGCGCAGTGGATTCCCGATTCATGGCCAAGGACGACGACGGCACACGAATCGAGGGCGGTGTGTTCCACGTGTTCGACGAGTTGTCGGCTGCCCCAATCGCCCAGGCGGCTCTAGGCCAAGCAACCGGTGTGCAACTCACCGACGCCGATAGCAATGGAATTCCCGATACGACCGAGCAGCTCGAGGCCATCTATGCGTTCACCCGCCAGGCAGGCGTGCCGTTCGACACCACGAGGCTTGTGCTTACCCCCGATGACGTGCGCACCTCGCTGTGGGTCTCCGATGACGGAGCTGAGCATTCGACGGTGTTCTATGTGGGGCTCACCGACACGCGGGCTCAGGAGAGCATTGCCACCGCTCGTGACGAAATCGAACCGCTGCTGGTGGATCTGCGAGGTGATCTCCGGGAGTTCGACCCGAATGCGATCGCCGAATTCGCCGGCGGACCGGTCGCCAGGCAGGCGGGTCTCGACGGAATCACCAGGGCGCTTCAGGTCTCTCTACCCATCGCTGTAGCCCTGTGCCTCGTGATTGCCTGGGTATTCATGCGTTCGATCCGGATGGCGCTGGTAAGCATCACGCCCATCTTGATGACGGTCGCCTGGCTCTATGCTCTCATGTATCTGACAGGCTTCGCCATCAACACAGTCACCGCGACCATAGGTGCTGTCTCGATAGGTATAGGCGTCGATTTCGCTATCCACTTTGCGATGCGATATCGGGAGGAGTTGGCGTCGGGCCGCTCCCCCATTGAGGCAGTCAGGGTCACTGGCCAGGGCACAGGAACGGCGCTTATTGCGTCAGCAGTCTCGAGTGCCGTCGGCTTTGGCATCCTGGCGTTTGCACCGATGCCGATGTTCGCTTCCTACGGGTTCCTCACCGCCGTGATGATCCTGATGGCGCTGGGTGCAACACTGTTGGTAATGCCGGGACTGCTGATCCTGGCGACACCGTCATCCAGTGACGCCTAGGTGTAACCGGAGCAGACGTGCGGAATTGCTCAGCGCTCCCCATCACGGACGGTGATCGTCCGACCGAGGGTGCAGGTGCCGTTACAGCGCACTCGCACGAAGGGGCGTTTCTGTGCCCGCCCTATTTGGCGATCGGCGTCGTGGCCAGCCCTCTTGTACCCCCGTATCACGCGTGATACAGTTCGGACATGTCAGAAATCTCTATCCGCGAACTCCGCAACCATGGCGGCGATGTGGTCGACCGCGCCGCTCGAGGTGAGCGGCTCACTATCACCCGATCGGGGAAGCCCGTCGCGGAGATCCATCCTCTCGGTCGAGAATCCTTGCCGCTCACAATGGTCATGGAGCGACGCCGGCACCTGCCACTGGTGGACCCGGACCAACTACGCAAGGATCTCGACCAGATCCTCGACCCGGCCATTTAGCCCATGGCGCGCGGAATCCTCGATACCAACACCCTGATACTGCTCGGACGCCTACAAGAAACCGACCCACTGCCAGACGAGCCAGTGATAACGGCAATTACGCTTGCCGAACTCTCAGTGGGGCCACTCATAGCCTCGGCTGATGAGGAACGAGTCGCCCGCCAGGCGCACCTCCAGCAAGCCGAAGCCGACTTCGACCCGCTGCCCTTCGACGCTTCCGCCGCTCGCAGCTTCGGTCAAGTCGCCGCCGAGCTACGCCGAGCAGGGCGCAAGCCAGCGGCTCGCGCCTACGACGCGATGATCGCTGCCATCGCTGTCGCCAACGACCTGCCTCTACACACGTGCAATCCAAGTGACTTCAAGGGCATTCAAGGACTCGCCATCGTCGCCGTCCCCCACCCAGACCACTAGTCCTGGTTGCCAGCCAAGCACTACCGCACCTACCAAGAGTGTTCATCACATCGACCAGATACGTGCCGGATTGATGATGTGGGCACGTTGCGGGGGGTTTCCCGTAGCGTTGAGGTTGCCCCTGAGCTTCCGCCCAATCGAGACGCCCTCGGCTGGACCGTGATCGTGGGGTCCGTGCTCGGTGGTGCACTGATTCTCTGGACGCCTCCTTCAACTGACGGATAGGATCCACCGGGCGGCACGACGAATCGCTGCGGTGGGTGTGCGCCGTCCCGCTGCGGTGCCCGACGTTCCCTGGTCGGCGAGCGATACGAACGTTGCTGAGACTGAGCAGAAGATCTCGCTCGACCGTGCGGATGCCTAGTTGAGTTGGCAAATGCCTATTATTGTTGGCAATTGCCAACTATGCTTGTTACATGAATCTCAGACATCCTCTCTCCTCTCTCATTCCGAGCCTGGCTGGTCGGGTACTTGAGGTGCTGGCGCATACAACCAGGCCCCTGTCTGGGCGCGAGGTCATGCGTCTCATTCACCGAAAGGCAAGTCAGCAAGGCGTGCAGAACGTGCTCGACGAGTTGACGACCCACGGCCTTGTCACTCAAGTCACGGCTGGCACCGCAGTGTTGAATACGATGAATAGAGACCACATCCTGGCTCCATTCATACTCCAGATCGTCGAGCTCAGAAGCGAATTGCTCAGGCGGCTCGCCGACATCGTTGCCGATGAAGCTCCCACGGTTCGACGCGCGATCCTCTTTGGATCTCTTGCCAGAGGTGACGCCAACGAGGGAAGCGACATCGATATCGCGCTCGTTTGGAACGACGACTCACCGCAACACGACAGGGATGAAGACATCGCACCTCGCGTCTATCGGCTAACCGGCAACGAGTGTCGACTGCTTCACTACACCGCCAGCGAGTTCAACCGCCTCGCCGAAACCTCACCAAGCCTGTTCGCGAACATCGACGCCGAGGGCATCGACCTCCTCGAAGCAGTGGAAAGCTAATGGCCAAACCAACGTCCCGGACCCGACGTTGCGACCATCAGTATGCGGCGCAGAGGTATGACAAAGCGAAGGCATTTGCTGAACTCGCCGAACTCGATCCTTTCGCGTCCAAGGGCCCTACTAGGTCGGCTGCGGTGAGTAACGCCGTATTGGCTGGTATTGCGGCAGCTGACGCGATCTGTTGCCGGCGCCTGGGGCGCCACGCCACAGGAGAGGATCATCAGCAGGCCCTCAACCTTCTCGACCAGGCCGGAGCTCTCGGAGCGAGCGCGCGGAAGCAACTGGCAACGTTGCTGTCTGCCAAGAACAAAGCCCAATACGAGCAGATCGATCCGACGGCTACCGAAGCGAAGCGAGTGATCCGCGCTATGCGGGCCATTGTTGAGCTGGCCGCCCAAGCCTGACCCGCTAAATGCAGATACCAGCAGACCCCCAAACGGTCGCAGCGCCCGCGACGGTGGGTGGCGGCGGTGTCTTGTGGGTTATCGGCTGGCTCCGGCGACGAATGTGGCAGTCGGCTCGTGCGGAAGAGCGGCACTAGACCGTGCGGGAAAGCGGTATCGCGAATCCACAGTCTCCTCGGCAACCGCTCCCGAAACACCGACCCGGCAATTCCACGCCATGAGCTGCGCACAACGCTGAGTGACCGACACCCCGCCCGCAGTCGTGCCGATCTCGATCACTGTTCGAACTGCTCGTTATCACCCGATATCTGGCGATCTGGGTGGTCTGCGACGCCAGGCCAGCCATGTGCTCACCTTTGAGAGGTGTATGCGCCCGCTGCTGCCGATTCCCGCAGGCCCACCGGTGAGAGCCTCATCGATAGGCCGTCGAAGCGAGAACTCTTCGAGTGGGTGGAAGTCGGTGTCCTTGGTGAAGTCCATGTAGTTCAACTATCGCATCGCCATGGTTCGATGCTCAGGTTCGTCAAGCCATGCTGAGAGCCGCTGTCTCGCGTTCTCGTCCCATATCCGTCCCGTGCGGTCGGTGATCGTGTCTGCGATGAGGTTTGCGAGGTCGCTGGGATCATCGGGATACATTCCGGAATAGTCCCACGTCGCCGGAGACAGCGTGAACGTTCCGCTCCTTGCATACTGCGTCGGGTGCCAACTGTGGCTCCCGGTTCGTTGGTGTTGGCAGACTGTGGATTGGCGTGCAACGCTGGGACTCCCCCGAGCGTGGATTGGGTAGTGGACGATTCAGAAATCTATGAGGCAGTTCGGTGGGATCTCATGCGATATGCCACGGCCCTGGTCGGATCTGAAGTAGCGGAAGACATCGTTTCATCAGTGGTGACCCGGGTACTCACTCGACCCGGTGGATTGGCGGGATTGCGCGAACCGAAACCGTATCTGATGCGGTCGGTAGTGAATGAGGTGCGTAGCCGGCACCGGGCACACACTCGACAAGTCGCAGTCGTCACCGGCTCCGACACCGTGAGTGGGCCAGACAGGTCGGTTGATGTTGTTGATGTGATCGAGCAGTTGCCGCCTCGGCAGCGTGCCGCTGCTTTTCTGGTGTTCTATGAGGAGTACACCCCAACCGAAGCGGCCGTGCTAATGGATTGTCGACCGGCGACGGTGCGCCGCTATCTGCATCTCGCCCGAGGCAAGTTGCGGGAGGTGCTCGATGAGTGAGACGTCGCGGTTCCGAGAGGGCTTCGAGCGGCTCCTTGCCGACATGCCCGACCCTCCAACGCTTGATGCGCTGACGGTACGAACAGCCGAGCGACAACTCTCCGCTGGATCGTGGATGCCGAACGGACTCTGGGTGGGAGCAACCGCCGCCCTCGCAATGCTTGCTCTGTTTGTCCCCGTCTTCTTCTGGTTCGGATCTGACGATGCCGGCACCTTGGGAGAATCCGCCACTCCTTCACATATCAGGCTTGCTTTCTCCCAGGAGCTCACTCTCACGTGCCAAGGCCTCAAGACTGTCGACAGCGGCGGGTTCGACAGCTTCACCATGGACATCTGGATCAACACCGGAGAAGGATTCACGCGAGTGGACATCACCTACCCAGATGGGTCAGAGCATGATCTCATCTTCAAGGGACAGCCCGGCGAATGGGAAGCAGCATGGGGTCGCGGAACCGATCTGGGTCGTAATGCCGGCTGCTTGGAGACATTCGACGATGGAAGCTCCGAGCGATCCATCGCCGGGTGGGCGTTCCAGGATGCCTCGGTTCTCTGGTTCGCCGAGTTCCTCACGCCCGTCATCATCGAAAACGGCGGAGCGGTTATCAACTTCGAGCGCGACCCGACACTGGCCACAGCAGTCGGGACGCGTGAATACGAGCTCAAGACCGAATTCACCGACGGAACCTTTACCAGTTACGACTTCATGCTCGATGAATCAGAGACCCGGGTCGCCAGCGAACAGCGCTACATACGCGTCCCTGGGCAATTCGAAGCCAGCGCAACCTTCGAAGCCATCGAATCAGATTCAGTCGCCACCTCCACGGACATGTTCGACTCGACCGAGTTCACACCACTCTGGGGCAGAAACCCCGTCGTCACCACTGCCATAACGCCCTAGTCGCAACCGTCAGTGCTCAACAACCCGAGCGGCGATGTACCGATCCAGCGCACTCCGCGAGATGATCGTTATGGCGCGATAACGAGTGATCTAGGCCGGCTTCTAACCGAGCTGCGATCTTCGATCGACCTAGCATGTGGCGATGGCTTCATCATCACGACCGGACTGGTTCACTGAGCGGATGACTGACGACGTCGCAGCAACCTGCGATTGGTTGTTGGCAGCGGGTTTTGCTGTCTCCATGGAGCAGTTCGGCAGCATGCACAGCGGACTCGTCCGCTTTGATCGCCCAGACGTCGCAGTGTCGGTCATCTCGGAGAGAGGGCAATGGATGATCGACCTAGAAACCGGGGGCGAGAAGTATGACCTCGATGCCGTGATTGCCGCAAGAGCAGTCCGCACAGAACGGCCACCCCATCGAACCAGGTCCCTTCCTCGTCAGCTCCCAGAAGGTGTTGTCTGGAGGGAAGAGGTCCCGGCCAGTATCGATTGGATCCTCTCAACCCGGACGGCGACCGAGCAAGTGCGTGCCGCTCAACGCCAGCGGAGCAAGAGGCTGTTTGGATCTGACGGTTCGCGCTAGCCACCACGGTCAGTGTTTGCCCAGCAGCACTCGTAGGTGCCGATATCGATCACTCGGCGAACGGGGCGTTGATATACCTCGTGGTGTGGTGGTCTTGGGGTGACCGCTAGTCATGGAGGTGATGGTCGTGGTGTTTGTTCGTGGCGCTGATCAGGCCGAATTCGTGTCTCGATTGCGCGGGGTTTCTGGCGATCGGGTCTTGCTGGTTCCGGTCGATGTGGGGAAGCGCTCGGCGATGTCGATGGTGGCCAACCAGCTCGGCGAGGTGATAGTCGATCCGTTCGAGTTCCTTCTGGATCGCCCTGGCGTTGACCAGCTCTTAGGTCAAGTGGCCGGTGCCGAAGATGCATCGGATGCAGCGGTGGTCCGGTTTGGGATCGAGGCTGCCGGTCATTATCACCGCACTTTGACCACCGCATTGCAGACCGAACAGGTTGAGGTGGTGGAGCTGCATCCAGGAGCAGTCCACAAAGCCCGAGCCGAGATGGGGCAACGCCGCTTGAAGTCGGATCTGCGGGACCTGGCGGCGATGGTCGAGTTGATGGCTCGAGGAACCGGACGCAGCTCACGGTGGGAAGACGATCCGATCGCGATCCAGGCGGTGTGGTCGACACATCGTCACCGCAAGGTCAAAGCCCGAGTCACGATGAGTGTGCAGATCCTGAGCCAGTTGGATCTGGTGTTCCCCGGGTTGGGAGACTGCTTTAAGGACGTGCTCCGTGCCAAAGGCGGTCACACCATTTTGCGGCATTCCCCGGATCCGGTTCGTATCGCAAGGATGGGACCCGACGGGTTACGCACCTTTGTTGGTAATCGGGGGGTGCGGATGGCCCGCTCCAAAGCGACGCTGATTGTGGCCACCGCACAGCGAGCGTTGCTGGTCCCCAATGGGGAACGCAAGGCCCGGATGCGAGTCCTGCAGGCCGATATGGCCATATACGACAAGATCTGTGGAGAGATCGACAAAGCCGAAGCCGAGCTCGCCAAAGTGATTGGTGACACCCCCGCTTCGGTGTTGACCTCACTACCTGGAGTCGGCATCACAAGAGCATCAGCCTACGGAGCCGCACTCGGTGACCCGTGGCGGTTCGCTTCCGCAGCAGCGGCATGGCGCTACTCGGGACTGGTCCCCATCCAGTATGAATCAGCCGGCAAGAAACGGGCCGGGATGCGGATCAGCCGAGAAGGCTCCGCCCCGCTGAGGGAAGCCATCTTGGAGATCGGCAAAGGACTATCCGATCATCACCCCGAGTTCAAAGCCTACAAACGATCCAAGATCGCCCAAGGCAAAAAGAAGACCATCGCCGCCGTTGCCGTGGCACACCGGGCGCACCGGCTGGCGTTCGCCATGGTCACCACCCAAAGCGTCTTCGACCCCGACCTGTGGCACCAGTCAACGGTGGGCGGGCCCGTCACAGCCACCAAAAGCGACCGAAACGACGTAACCCGCCCACCACCGCTAACAATGACCGCTGCCCGCTGAGAACACAAGACCGTGCGCCACCGGTGGCGCCACAAGATGGGAGACCGGACCCGGACCGACGTCGCGGGCGTTATGAGACCCACCACAAGTGCGGATCTCGCCGATAACAAGACGCCGGGTCCGGCTGCCCACATCGAACGCGGACATAGTTGTCAGCAGCCAGCCCCCAGGGACTGAGCGCGTGATAAATCAACCAGCGTCGAAGGCACCTCTCCCACCATCACATCGCCGCCAACCGCTGCACGAACAACCCTCGAAAAGGCGCCCTCGCCAGGCGTTCAACCCGACGCGATCAAAACCAACCCTTGACAAACCAGACAGTTGTTATCACTCATACTGGGTGATCGGTGTGGTCAGAGTAGAAGGTCACTGTCGGGCCATAATCGGTATCGGGGTCGTTCGAGCAAGTTACTGTGAACGACCTATCTGGAAAGTCGGCCCCCAGAACCCTTTCCCACGAGTTTGCGACAAGCCGTCCCAAGCTCTCAATGGCGTGCTGCTCCAACGGATCGTCCGGTCGACTAGCGAACAGATCCCAAAGGTGTGTGTGGTTGATCACATCCTCGATACGTGATCGGTCACCGTCGAGCGACTCCCACCACTCGTCGAACGTGGATTGCTCGAACTGCCACGGCAAGAGGACGCAGCCGCGTTCTTCGACGAAGTCAGGCAGCAGGAACGTGGCCACCGCAAGGACACCGGTGAGGCCGATGCGGTTCCCAAGAAAGGCAAGCAGTCCTGGCTTCGGTTCGAAGGATTCCGCCCACTCAGCCACGTCCTTCAATTCCATCGGATCTATTCTGCGATCAGTCATTCGCACATAATGGCAGCGACCGTGCCATGTGGCCGAACTTGAGCGTCCGATAGCCGGCGGCCAGAACTCACCCGCTGACGATGGCTCTCACGGTGAGTGTTCGGCATCCCGCTCGCGGAAGTGCCGCTATGTGCGGGTGCGGCAAGTGTGCGATATGGCTCTGTATTTGCTGATCGGCTCGGTTGCCGCGGTGTGGGCTGTTGTCTGCTCCGTCTTGGGCAAGGCGACAACCTCACCGGGGAGGATTGATCAGCCTTCCCCCCTGGGATGGCTATGGTGCGCGATCGTGGCGGCCGGGAACCAGGTAGCCGTTTGGAGCGTCTGTAGGACATGAGGTGGATAGCAGTTCCTGTCGCGGTAGGGCTCTTGTTTGGATTGGTGTCGTGTAGCGGGACCGACGAACCTCGTGGGTCAGAGTCGGTATCGACAACCATTGCAGCCTCTGCTTCGTCCTCCACACTGCCGCCTGTGACATCCACCACCGAGAGCGCCACGACGGCTCCCACCACTTCGGGGCCGCTGCAGATCGAGGATCTCGACCTGCCAACACGTGGCGAGGGAGAGCCCGTCGTTACCGCGGTGATAGTCCACGCGGCCGGCGTTGAGATGATCTCCGGCCCCCTCAGCAGCGTCGAGATCACATCGGTTTCAGGCGCGCCGGGACGTGAAGACCAACTGCACATACCTTTGCCACGGATTCGAAGCGATGGGTTGGTCGAGTACGCCACCGAACTGCCAGACGGTTCCCTGCAACTGGTCGTGGTGGACCCACTGTCGGCAAGTGTCATGAGCACCTCGGCGCTGTCGACCCAACCGGCGGTGATGACCGAGACGGCACTCGAACCTAGCGATGCGGGGGCATCGCTAGTCATGTACCGGGAGGGCGATAGCAGTCTCCAGTACGGCATCAGGGACGCAACCACCGGGCAGGTAGTCTGGGTCGAAGACAGCGACTTTATTCCGTTGACTCCACACCCGGATGGAGGATTTCTGGTCTCCGGCGGCCGTGTCCCTGGCTCGCGATGGCTCACCGCCACTGGTGAGATCATCGACGCCGGATACCGTGGCTTGCCCAATGGATGGTCAGCTGCCTTCGGCCCGAACCAACTCCTAGCAATTGGAACTGCTAACAGTGGGGTGATCATTGTCGAACCGTCCGGCACTTCAGCGGTGGTCACCGACCTACCTGTCGGATCCGCCGGCGACCTCGCCTGGGACGACTCGGGAACCGTGCTCCTGGTCAACATGGCTGTCGCCTTCGATACTGCTACGTCAGGTGTCTATGGATGCGACCTGACCGGCAAGATGTGTCACAAGATCGTTGACTACAAACACGATCTCAGACTCGCCACCGATCAGCACACCGACCGATTCGGGGAATCCCCACCACGAGCCTCCACTAACTAGGTACCCAACCCCCCTGGAGCGACCAGAGCACAGCCCAGCCGGGGGCAGCGAGCGACACGGTGAGTGTCCGACCCCCCGCCCTCCGAGGTGCCGGTCTGCGTGGCTGAGGAGAAGGGGCGATATAGCCCATAACCCGCGATCTGTGCCCATCAGACTGCCGTCGCGAGCCCCAGGGACCTGCGGCATCGGGACGGCGAACGGATCACCTGACGCCTATCCCCTCTTAGCGGCGCAGGTTCTTCGGAACTCGACCTCACCTCAATGCTCTCGCTACCCCGACACGTCTCCAAACCAATCCGCAGCTCGGTGTGTGGTCAGGTTGCCAACGACGCCAGCCATTCCGACTAGAGCTCCCGCGTTATTTCGCCGATCTGAGTGGGTTGGCCATTGCTGCTTCCATGGTGCCATCCACCAGCGACCAAGGAATCAGGCGCTGAAGATGACCGGCAAAGCGAGAGTCAGGACTTGCATGGGGGTCGGTTGGCTCCTCCCGTGTGGATCCATGCCACAGGGAGGATCAGGCAGCAGCGCAATGTTGGAGCGTTGTGCCATACTTCTCCTATTGCTGGGGCGTGGATCTGTCGGCGATCAAGCTGCCCCTTGCGTGAGCCGACACATGCAGGAGCATGGTGACACAACACGTCTATCGGTATCTAGAGGAGTCGCAGTACCGGCCGGGTATGGGCCTGGGCCTAGCGACGGCAGGTGGGCGCAAGCCTCATCCTTTCTTCTTCCGTGGGTTTGTTGAGCATCCCGACCAGGTGGCCCGCGGTTTGCTCGCTGTGGCCGAGGTAGCCCGCACCCGGTACTTCGATGCTGGTGCCAGCCAACGAATGCGTGACCCGGTTGTCACCAGCAACCGATCTGTGCTGCGCATCGAGGCCTTCTCCGCCTGCAATGGGGTCTATGCCAGGCTCGACATCGACGACGAAGGCTTTGAAAGCGAGTTAATCGACTGGGGCACAACCAACGTTGACATCAACGAACCGCTTCGGGCCGCGCTATCAGGTGTCGCTGCCGGTGACCCGCTCCGTCTCTCGGTCGGCTCTGACGAACTGCAGGTTGAGACACTCGATGGACCGGTCGTAGAACGCAAGGTGCCGCTCCCCGACCGATGGCTCAAGGGCTTCGCCGAGGTGCAGATCGTGTCGGCTGGCATGACCGTCGTATCCGAAATGGGCGTGGCTGCGGCGAGGGCAACCCTGCGCGATCTCCCTCGGCAGCGCACGGGCAATCAGGCGATGTGGGTGGCGTTCCATTCGTCCGGTGCGCGGCTCAGCCGGCGTGCGACACCTGATACGCCGAGTCTCGTCGGCCCACAACGACTCGCTGCCCTGAGCCGCCTGCTGCCTTTTGTCCGTGGCCTCACGGTGTACGCACCCTCTGCGGTTTCGCAAAGAACGGCGGCGGGACGCAATAACGCCACAATGTCGCTTCGCCCCAGCGCCTGGACAGCCCATCTTGCGTCCGCCCGGTTCACACTCGTGATCAGCCCGGAGCTGTACCGAGGCTTCTCCGGTGAAGGTGCAGTGTTGGATTCACTCGCCACTGCGGACGGTCATTGGACCAACGCAGTCGCCGCCAGGCTTGCCGGGCAAGCTCGGCTCGACTCCGAATCCATGGCGACCGAGATCGGATCATCGCCAGCGGAGGCGGTCGATGCTCTTCAGGTATTAGGAGCAGCGGGGCGGGTTGGATACGACGTGCACCGTGACGGCTTCTTCCATCGCGATCTTCCCTTCGACCGTTCGTCGCTCGAGGCTATGCAGCCTCGGTTGGTCGAGGCCAGGGAACTCGTCGATGGCGGCGCCGTGGCCTTCGGCGGAGGTAGCGCTGTGGTGGAAAGTGGTGATCGGGCGTACACCGTGCGAAGCACTCCCGAGGGCGCCACTTGCTCATGTCTTTGGTTTGCCAAGCACCGCGGCGAGCGGGGACCCTGTAAACACGTCTTGGCGGTTCGGCTGGCGACCGCACCGGTGGGTGACAGACCGTGACAGCGGATAGAGCGATTGCTGCCGCTCGTCGCGCCGACGCGTCGGGCCTCACCGATGCACTCATCGCGCTCCCCGAGAAGGAGCGCCGCTCGCTATTCGACGAGCTCCAGCACATCATCCGCCCCAAGATTGGCAAAGGCCCCCTACGTGATCTGGACTATCACTGGGTGACCACGGGACAGGTTGCGGCCTTCGGAACTGGCAAGTCGCAGGAGATCGATCGCGCAGGATTCTGGCTGAGTTGGACGAAGCCACACAGGGGTCTGAGTAGTAACGGAACAGAAAACCGGGTTAAGCGCGGAGGGGTCGGAGTTGTCCGTTGCGGTTGCTGGTGCTGATGGTGTAGCGGCCGCGTAGGTTGATGTGGTCTCGGCCGAGCGGGGTGAGGCGTTCTATATCGGTGTGGTTGATCTCGTGGCCGATTCGACGGAGGTGGTCGATGGCGGCTTGTGTGTAGACGGTGTTCCAGAGGGCGATGGTGTTGACCACGAGGCCGAGCGCCGAGAGTTGGTCCTCTTGGCCTTCTCGATAGCGCTGGCGGAGTTGGCCTTTGTCGCCGTGGAATACGGCTCTGGCGAGGGCGTGGCGGGATTCGTGCCGGTTGAGCTGGGTGTGGATTCGGCGTCGGTAGTCGGGGTCGTCGATGTAGCCGAGCTGGTACAGGGTCTTGACGATCCGGCCAAGATCTCGCATTGCGCTACCGGTGGAGGTGACTGTCGTTCCGCCGAGGGTGCGGATGAGGTCGGAGGCCCTGACGGTACCTTGTTTGAGGCTGCCAGCGATGCGGAGGAGATCGTCCCAGTGTTCCGCGATGCGGCCGGTATTGATCCGGTGGCGGGCGAGCTGGTTGAGGGGTCCGTAGTCGGCGGTGTGGTCGGTGCGCCAGAAGCGAGCTTCGCCGATGTCGGCGAGGCGGGGCGAGAACTGGTAGCCGAGGAGCCAGAACAGCCCGAAGATGATTTCGGATGCTCCTGCGGTGTCGGACATGATCTCGCCGGGTTCGACGCTGGTGTCGTTGTCGAGGAGTCCTTCGAGAATGTAGAGGGAGTCGCGCAGGGTGCCGGGGACGACGAGTTGGTGAAACCCGGTGAAGTGGTCGGTCATGTAGTTGAGCCAGGTCACCCCCCGGGCCGGGAAGTAGCGGCGGTTGAACCCGGCATTGACGGTACGGACTGGCACAACGAATCTGAGCCCGTCGACGGATGCCACTTCCCCGCCACCCCAAGTGTCGGCGAGGGGAAGAGTGTTGTGGTGGTCGACGAGTCGAGCGTTTGCGGCAGCGAGGGTTTCGGATCTCAGGTAGTTGGCGGCTACGAAGCTGAGCCGTTCGCGGGTGAGTGCGGGGATATCGGGGTTGATCAGGGGCCGGTAGCCGATGTTGCAGGCCTGCGCAACGAGGACGGCGCAGATACTGGTGGAAAGGTCATCCATGCGGGACTCGGAGCCACCAGCGTGGGTGAACTCGTCGCTGAACTGTGTCCACGTGTCGACTTCGAGGATCACCTCGGGAAGCTCGACCTCAGGCAGCAAGCCATCAACGGCAGCACGGAGCTTGGTGAGAGACTCGGGTTCGGGCAGCGCATCGAGTGGTGTCACAGTGACGCCGGATCCGTCGTGGTTGAGGCGCACCGATGGATTCTCTCCGAGTCTGTCGGCGACTCTGCGGTAGCTGATGTCGAGACGGTTGCAGAGGGCGGGGAGTTCGGCGTCGGGTTGAGGGTGGTGGCCGAGAGCCGCACAGATCTCCTGGCGCTGGTTGGCCCAACGGTCCGGATCGATGAGTTGGCGACGTGGATCCGACCAACGCCGTGACCCGTCAACGTAGATGTCATGGCGACGCAGCCCGTCTCTTAGCGCCTCAACCACGGCGAGGGTGTAGGCGCGGCGGTCAACATTGCCGTCGTCGCAGAATACGTGTTGGTGCCAGGCTGCACCCACAGCTGCGGTTGGCGTGTCGGTGCGGAGGAACTTCCGCTGGCGATGTGATTCAGCGAGACGGAGGTGCTCCACAGCATCGAGGACGGGTCGTGCTGCCGGTGTCCCATCGAAGCTAACGGTTGCGAGCAGTCGGGGCAGGAACCGGCGCACCGTTGCGTAACGGGCGAGGAGCTCAGTGTGGTAGCGGTCGCCGGGTCCGCGTGCCATCCGCTCGACCGCATCGACTGCCGTCTCAAGACGATCGCGAGACACTTGCGCAAGCACCGCCGCTCGCAGGTCAACGGTTGGATCATCAAGAGCGGAGAGGATCACCGCGGCAACGGCACGGAGATCGGTCGCTGCCTTGTCGTACTCGCCGATGGTGCGGAGCCGGTTCTGTCGGGCCTGGTACTCGGCTTTGAGCCGCAACTCGCCGACCAAGGTGTCAAAGACATCCAGCACGTCGTCGAGGGCGTCGATCGCCAATATGCGGGTGAACGCCACCAACGTGGCTCGGCGACGTTGCGGCGCCATCCGTTCAACGGTCTGGGCCTTGGCCCCGAAGGCGTGACGGGCAAGCTGCCGCACCGCCGACTCAGGCAGACCGCGCACATCGAGCTGATCGACACCGAGCAGGCGGATCTCGTCGAGACGTTCCATGGCGTCGACCAGCCCGACCCCGCTCGGCCGAGACGGTGCGGTCCGCAGCCGATCAAACCGAGACTGACGGTCTCCGTCGACCACAAGCAGCTCTTCGAGCCGGCCAGCGGTCTCGTCGTCGGCTCGGACCGAAAGTTGCCGCCAGAGACGCTGACGGGCCCGCTCTCGAACCGACGCCACCAGCCGGGCCAGCACCGTGACTCCCGGAAGCAGAATCCGATGATCGACCAGATAGGCGGTAGCCCAGTCGAACAACAACGTGGGGCGTTCATCGGACACCCACGCTCGGGCATACAGCCACCGCAGGAATGCCAGATGCGATACCCCACGACCGAACACTTCGTAGCCGTAGCGGTCACGGATCTCCGCTTGATGATCCCAACGGGTCTCCGAGTCTCGATACAACTTGACCACCGACGGATCACTCACGTCGAGTTGGGCTGCAACGTGCTCGACGACGGCCAGCGGCACGTCGGTCGGGTCGGCCAGAAAGGTGCCCAAGAACCTGACCGTGCCCAGCTGGAGGGCATACCCGAGTCGGTTGTGGTCACTTCGCCGTTCGCTGATGGCGTCGAAGTCGGCAGCGAAATGGAAGAACTCGTTCAGTTGTGCCTCTTCGACCGATGCGGGGAACCGGCCATACGCCGCCGCCTTCTCGTCGGTCAAGAACTCGACCGGCACCTTGGACCCTCCTCCCAACGGCGTCGAGATACTGACAGAGTATCTACCACACAGCTATCTTGGGGTCCAGACAAGACCGAGTGTTTCGCGACCTCCAGAATCGGTGAACCATGCTAAATATCTCCCATAAGGCGTCGGATCGTGGGTGAAATCGTCCCGTTGCCGGAGCGAACACCGACCTTGGAAGGGGCGATGGAGGTGTTCTTTGCGGACAAGGACCTCTCGCCCAACAGTCGCCGCACCTACCACCAGACCCTCGACGACCTCACCACCGACCTCGGCGAAGACCTCGCCATCGACAAGCTCACCACCGCCAAGATACGACGGGTGCTCGACAAGCGGTGGGGAGAGGCAGCGCCGGCGACGTGGAACGCCCGCATCACCGCACTGCAATCGTTCGTGGGTTACTGCCGCCGCAACGAGTGGCTCCGCAAGGACCCGATGGCGGCGATCGACCGCAAACGAGTACCCCGCGACCAAACCAAGGCCATCGCTTACGAAAACCTCGCCGCGCTCTGGTCCCGCCCCGACGTAGGGCTCAGAGAGAAAACCCTGTGGAAGATGCTGTACGAGACCGCAGCGCGGGCGAACGAGATCCTTGCCCTCAACATCGAAGACCTCGACGTCGCCCGCAAACGAGCCGTCGTCATTGGCAAGGGCGGTCACCGCGAAGTCGTCATCTGGGCCTCCGGCACCGCCCGGCTGCTACCTCGCTATCTTGCTGGCCGGAGGAGGGGACCGGTGTTCGTCACCAACCGCCAACCCAACGTCGTACCCGCCGACCCCGACGTGTGCCCAGACACCGGCCTCGGGCGGCTCTCCTACACCCGGGCCTGGTCAGCGTTCAAAGACGCCAGTGGCGGCTGGACCCTCCACCAGCTCCGCCACTCATCGCTCACCCACCTCGGCGAAGAAGGCGTCTCCGCCATCCTTCTGCAAGCCAAAAGCCGGCATCAGGACCCCCGCACTCTCGCACGCTACGCCAAGCCCGGGATCGAAGCAGTCGCAGCCCTCACCGCCGAGTTCGACCGCGGACGCCGCCACCGACAGTGACCAGACCGTATTGGGCGTCTGATCTGGATTGCCGGTCGAGGTCAGGCGGTGGGATTTGGTTGCGGGCGTGCCGGTCATCGCCAGTTCTTCCGCCGAACAACGATGTTCAGGATCATGGGCCAACGGTGTTTAGACCGCTATTCAGACAGTCCCGTCGGGTCTGATTCGGAGTGATGAGGGCCTCCGGGTCGCCTAAGGTTTGGCAGGTGGCGCGCCGATACTCAGCATGCGGCACGCGTCGGCGACGAGAAGGGGTGACCATGTCCAAGCGTTGGTGGATTATCGGGATTGCTGCAGCTGTCATGTGGGTTGGAGGGTGTGGCGAGACCTACGTCCCGATTGCGCCGCCTCCGGTGGGATGCCCAGATTCGATGCTCTCCACCACCACCGTGCCAACGGACGAGTTCCGCCCGGACTTCATCGATATGGTCGCGCTGCCAGTGGATTGGGATGAGGATGCGCTCATTCCGACTGGGGGATCGTTTCGAGACTATCTCGCGCCGCAGATCCTTGGTATTCGTCTGGCAGACGACACCGTGAACCCGGATGCGAGGATCATGGAGATCGCTGAGAACCACAGCGGCGTGGTTGTTGGTCTTGGCACGGCCCCTGGGTATGTGACCTACTCAGTCAGATTCTGCGGATACGGCCTCGAAGACCTCATCGAACTTGCGCGGGTGCTCGAGGAGGAAGACGATGACGTCATCTTCGCTGGGCCATGGGTCCGTCAGTGGGAAACGCCAAACCTCTAGTCGATTCGGCTTACCTGGCAGCTCCCGCGGTTTCTCCTAGCCATTGAGGATCGAGCATCTCGCTAAAAGAGCATCGGTTCGAGGCGACAAACCTGCTGGAGGCTGCAGCGAGCGCGCTGAGTGCTGTCGCTACGCGACGACGTCGCGGATGGTTAGCGACGAGCGATGGTTCGACGGCTGTGGACGGCGGTCGCCCGCGGAATCCCACGGCCCCTCCTGTTGGTGAAGCTCGTCGAGTCCTTTCGGGCGAGTCGAATACTCGACTAGTCTGCTGCTGGATAGTTTTAGGTGTCGGGGTAGTCGTATCAAATGGACGAAATCGGGCGGTTCAGGCGCGTAGCGGTCTGCGGGGGGTGGAGCTAGCAATGGACAAGTCGCGTCGGTTCTGGGCAGCCAACCAGGAGACCGGGTTGAGCGTGCTCACGCTGCGTGGCGCCCGCATCGCCCGGTAGTCAATCCTGGACGTGCCGATCCAGCGCATTCGATATCTGGGG
>JAAETH010000423.1 GCA_024228575.1 Actinomycetes bacterium | reverse complement strand
CCGCCGGGGTGACCTCCGCCGGGGTGGACGCCGGCGTTGCGTTGGCGGAACATCGACTGGGGTTTGTCGCGGACGATGCCCTCACGTTTGTCCTGGGCCTGGCGTTGGGCCACGATGCGGAAGTAGTGAGGTGCACAGGTCGCCTTCAACTCGAGTCCGGTGCCGTCGGCGCGTGCGGCCTCTGACATCTCGGCGTCGTACATCCAGTTGAGCACCTCCTCGTATTCGGCCGGCGTGATCTGCTGGTCCTCTGCGATCTCGACCCCACAACCGACGGGGACCAGCAAGAAGAGGTGCAGCGCGATGGCGCCCAGGTCGCGGGAGAGCGCGAGGGTCTCTGGCATCTGATCGACGTTGTGTTTGGCGACCGTGGTGTTGATCTGGAACGGTACGCCGACCTGACGCAGATGGTTCATGCCCTCGATCGCGAGGTCGAATGCACCGGGGCCCCTGAAGATGTCGTGGGTCTCGGCGTCGGCACCATCGAAGCTGATGCTGACCCGCTTGATGCCCGAATCTCGGATCTTCTCGGCGACCGTTGGTGTGATGAGGGTGCCGTTGGTTGCGAGAGCGACGATGAGGCCGGCGTCGGTGGCGTGGCGGGAGATGTCGAAGATGTCGGGCCTGAACAGCGGCTCGCCACCCGACAGGACGAAGATCGGCCTGATCCCGCGGCTGGCCCCCATGGCGGCGACCTGGTCTGCCAGGTCGAAGACCTCGGCGGTCGCCATGTCCTGTGGAACCAGCTCGTCGGCGATGGTGATTCGGCGGCAATGGATACACGCGAGGTTGCAGCCCGCTGTCGACTCCCAGAAGACCAGACGGGGAGAGGGGTACTCGGTGTCATCCATTCCGGAATCGACTCGTTCGGTGGCGTGGTCGCTTGTCATCGGCGATCAGGCTAGGCGCGAGCGCGGCCCAAGGTCGCTGCTCGCGTCAATATTTGGCCTTGGCTCCCAATGTCGCCAGCAGGTCGTCGAAGGCGTCGACGAAGGACTTGACACCCTCGCGTTCGAGCACGTCGGCCACGTCGGCGAGGTCGACACCCGCGGCAGAGATGGCCGCGAGGGTGTCGAGAGCCTCCGGCATCTCGACATCGATCGAGCGAGTGGCATCGCCGTGGTCGGTGAACGCCTCGATCGTTGCGTCTGGCATCGTGTTGACCGTGTTCGGTCCGACGAGAGCGTCGACGTAGAGCGTGTCGGGGAAGTCGGGGTTCTTCGTCGAGGTCGACGCCCACAGTGGGCGCTGCACCTGGGCGCCCCTCTTGGCCAGGGCGTGCCAGCGTGGGCCCGAAAAGGTGTCGAGGAAGGCACAATACGCGGCCTGAGCCTGGGCGACGGCAGCCTTGCCGCGAACAGCGAGCGCCTCGGGTGTGGCGATCTCTTCGAGCCGGCCATCGACCTCGGAGTCGACCCGAGAGATGAAGAACGAGGCCACGCTGGCTACTGAGGACAGGTCACCTTCGGCGGCCTCGAGGCCCGAGATGTAGGCCTCCATGACGTCGCGGTACCGTTCGACCGAGAAGATGAGCGTCACATTGATCGATCGCTTCTCGGAGATCATCTGGCGGATGGCGGGCAGGCCCGCGGCGGTGCCAGGGATCTTCACCATCAGGTTCGGTTCGTCTATCGACGTGTGTAGTTCGCGCGCCGCCTCAACGGTGCCGTCGGTGTCGTCGGCCAACGAGGGGTCGACCTCGACCGAAACAAACCCATCGGTTCCATTCGATGTGTCATGCACACCGCGAAGAGCAGCCAGGGCACCCGCGATGTCGGACTTGACCAGGGCCCAGTACGCATCGACGACCGAAGCGCCCGATGCGGTCACCTCGTCGAACTGGGCGTCGTAGAGGTCGGATCCTGCAATCGCCTTCTGGAAGATCGACGGGTTGCTCGTCAGGCCTCGAATGCCCGACTCGACCCAGGTGGTGAGGGTGCCGTCCTGGAGCCAGTCGCGCCGAAGATTGTCGAGCCAGGGACTCTGGCCCTGCTCTTGGAGGGAACCGAGTGAAGTCATGGGGAATCCTGTCGCGGCGAAGAGATGGTAGGCGGCTAGCGGTCGAGTAGGGAAAGGGCCATCTCGACGATGTTGTCGGCCGTGATGCCACACTCGGCCATGGCCAGGTCTCCGGGCGCGGACAGGCCGAACCGATCGATCGCAACATGGGCGTGGGCGTGGGCCGCCCAGCCGAAGCTGGTGCCCGCCTCGGCCGAGACCGTCGGCACGTCGCCGGGCAGCACCGAGTTGCGGTAGCCGGCGTCCTGGTCGGCGAATCGCTCCCAGCAGGGCATCGACACAACCCTGGTGTCGACACCCCCTGCGGCCAGGCGTTCCGCGGCCTCGACACACAGGTGAACCTCGCTGCCCGTCGACACCAGGACCAGGGCGGGTTCGTCGGCTTGGGACGCTTCGAGGACCGTGTAGGCACCCCTGGCGACCGCGTCGGCTGAAGTACCGGCAAGAACGGGAACGTTCTGGCGAGTCAAGATCATGGCGGCGGGGCCATCGCCCGCAATCGCTGCATGCCACGCGCCGGCGACCTCGGTGGCGTCGGCGGGGCGGAAGACGTCGAGGTTTGGGATGGCCCGCAACGATGCGACCTGTTCGACCGGCTGGTGGGTTGGGCCGTCTTCGCCGACGCCGACCGAGTCGTGAGACCAGACATAGATGACCTTGGCGTTCGACAGGGCAGACAAGCGCACTGCACCACGCATGTAGTCGGCAAAAACGAGGAACGTACCGACGGCTGGAACGACACCACCGTGGAGGGCCATGCCGTTGGCGATGGCTCCCATGGCGTGTTCGCGCACACCGTAAGCGACGAGGCGCCCGTCGGGGTGATCCGCGCTCATGAGGCTGGAATCGAGACCGGTACCGGTGTTGCCCGTCAGATCGGCAGATCCCGAGACAAGCCCTGGTACGACGTCGGCCAGGGCGTTGATGACCTCGCTGTTCGCCTTGCGGGTGGCGACGGCAGTTCCGGTCTCGAACGTCGGCAGGTTGTCGGCCCAGTCCGCCAGACCGGTGCCCGAAAGGCACGAGTTGAAACGTTCGCGGTTGCCGCCCCAGTCGGCCAGGCGTCTTTCCCATTCCTCGCGTGCGCCCTGACCGCGACGGCCCGAATTGCGGTATGCGGTGAGAACCTCGTCCGGCACGTGAAATGGATCGTCGACAGGCAAGCCCATGATCTGCTTCACTGCAGCGATCTCGTCGTCGCCGGTAATGGCTCCGTGAGCCGCAGAGGTGTCGGTCGAGTCGGGCAACGGGTAGCCGATGCGAGAACGCACGATGACGAGTGACGGTGCATCCTCGACCTCGAGCGCGCGGTCGATCGCAGCCTCGATTGCGTCGAGATCGTTGGCGGCTTCGCCGATGTCATCGACATGCCACCCATAGGCGCGGAACCGAGCGGCGGCATCGTCGGTCAGGGTGACCTCGGTCGGGCCATCGATCGTGATGTGGTTGTCGTCGTAGATGCACACGAGACGACCGAGTTGCTGGTTGCCGGCAAACGATGCCGCCTCGTGGCTGATGCCTTCCATCAGATCACCGTCGGAGACGATTGCGAAGGTGCGATGGTCGACGAGGCCGGCGCCGAACCGAGCCCTCAAGTGGCGCTCGGCGAGCGCCATTCCGACGGCGTTGGCGAGCCCTTGGCCCAGCGGGCCTGTGGTGACCTCGACCCCGGCCGTGTGGCCCACCTCGGGGTGCCCGGGGGTCTGGCTGCCCAACTGACGAAAGTCCTTGATGTCGTCGAGGCCCAGACCGTGACCGGTCAGGTGGAGCATCGAGTACAACAACATCGAAGCATGACCCGGCGACAACACGAAACGATCGCGATCGGGCCAGGTCGGGTCGCCCGAGTCAAAGTTCATGACCCGGGTCCACAACACGTGGGCAAGCGGTGCCAGCGCCATGGCGGTGCCGGTGTGTCCCGAGTTGGCGGCCTTCACGGCGTCGAGGGCGAGGCCCCGGACGACGTTTACTTGCCTCAGCTCGAGGTCGGGTTCGACGGTTGAGCTCAATGTTGTCGTCCTCCAGGGCGATCGCGGCGCAAACTCTAGCGCGGGTCAGAGAATCAGTGCGGTGTTTGACGCCTTGAACAAGTGGGGGCGACCGGGGTGACGTCCGATCGGCCCGATTTGGCGATCACACACCATCCCGGCGATCGTGTCGATCCCGCGTTCGAAAAGGCCCGCGGCCTCACCGGTGTGCGGCGAGCCGAAGACCAGTGCCGAGCTGCCACCGCCGTACCCGAGGGCGGTCGCCAGTCCGGCGCCGCTCGGACTGCGCTCGGCGAGGTGGAACTGGACGATGGTGCCCGTGTCGATATCGGCATCGACGTCGATGGTTCGGGCCAGCCTGTCGACGAGGCCGAGCGGATAGACGACAAAATCGGAAGCGGTGTAGCTCGAGTCGTGTTCCTCGCGAACGACACCCAATCGAAGGTGGCGTCGGATGGTGTCGGGATCTGCATCGGCCCAGTGGTCGCCCAAGTCGACGCCCTCGATGTGGTTGGTACGGTCGAGTCCGTCGTCGGAAAGGCGTCGATCGGATCCGAGCACGATGTTGTCGACGTGGTCGGTTGCCGGTCTGCCGGCCAGGGACCTCAATGTGGACCCGTCACAGTCGGTGACGACCATCGGCTCGCCGACCGGCCACGCCCCCTGCGAGGTGATGGCTGCAGTTGTGTCGGAAGGGCCCAACAACAGGCCGATGGCACCATCGACGAAGACGTCGTCGTCGACGACGAACCTGGGGTTGCTCGAGCCGCGCGAGTCGGCGACCCCTCCGACAACGGCCAGGTGAGGGTGCCGCTCGCCGAGCACGGTGAGGACGGGGTCGAGCGGGAAAGCCGCTTCAGAGAGCAGCACCAACGCCGCTGACTGGTCGAGGTGTTCGTGGTCGATTCCCTTCACGACCGCTTCGCGGCCGTCGAGTTCGATCGTGAGGCGTAGCGGTGTGGCCGCGTCGGTGAGCGCGGCCCACACGCTGATCGCGGGCGCCTCCACTATCTGACGCACGCCACCGATGGTGCCCCGCGCTGCGGCACCGATGAATACACCAACCCGGGTCAGGGATCGGATAACCCCACAGATCTCGTCCAATCGAAGGGCGTGTTCACCCGACACGAACACCATGCATACGTCGGGCGCCTCACCCAGCGCCTCGAGCAGTTCGCCGACGATCTCGCCGACGGCAGTGGGAGCATCAGGGTGGGTCGACAACGATGCGGCGAATCGCATGGTGGTACGTCGCGTGTTCCTCAGCCGGTTGGGGCGTTGACGGTCAGCGGGACAACGGTGACGTGGCCCGCGTCGATCTGGCAGTGGGCCTCGATCGTGCCAGGCTCTTCCCACGTGAGTTTGGCCTTGATGAGCCGGTAGTTGAACTTCCCCGGGTCTACCTGGAGAGGCTGGCGGTTCTGGGCGATCTGTTCGAGATCCCCGTCTTCGCCGGTTCGTTGGAACTTCACGACCAGTGCCCCCATGCCCCCATGATCGAGGGGACACCGGACCAGAACCAGCAGGTGAGGCTCGAGGGTCAAGGGGAACCCATCTGAAGCGGTGGTCGAGAAGTAGACGCCGCCCAGGTCCAGGCGCGCCGAACCTCCCGGTTCCTGTCGAATGTCGAAGTCCTCGACGAATAGTGATGAGACGATCTCCACACCGAGAAGGCTACCGACGCTTCGAGCTCGCGCGAAATGGGTCAAGGGCCAGTCAATTGTGTGGAATTGCTCACAACGAAGCGACAAACACCGAAGGACAGAGTGTGTGGAACCGTGTCTCGAAAGGGAACCAATGTTGCGAAGGATTGCAGCAAAGGGCCGGCGACGGAGCCGGATCCTCCTCGGTCTGTCCGTCGCCTGTGCTTCGCTGGCAACCTCGATAGGTGTTGCGTCGGCAGTCTCCGAAGACAGCTGGGCCCCGGATACCGAAGTTGAGCCCGCGCCTGCGTTGATCGCCGACTCCGACGAACGCCGCGAGCCCGCCAGAATCGGTGAGTCCGGGTCTGATGATGCGGCCGTCCGGGCGGGAGATATCGGTAGCGCGTTGATCATCGTCCGCCTGCCGGAGTCGATCCGCTGACGATATGTGTCTCGTCGGCCGTCGACGGCAGGCGAGCCTGAACGGTTCAACCAGACGGGAATGTCGGCTCGCCACAGCGCCAGACGCCGATCACGGTTTCGCGGGGGTCCAGAGCGACGAGATCCGCTCTCAGCCCTGCCACGATTGCGCCACGATCTGCCAACCCCATCAGTGCGGCGGGGTTGGTGGACGTGGCCAGCGTTGCTTCGACAGCGGACGCGCCGGCCAGGCGCAGGTTTCGATAGCACCCGTCCATGGTGATCGTGCTGCCCGCGATGGTGCCATCGGGGAGGTGGGCCGGTCGGCCGGATCCGCCGTCCTCCAGGCCTTGGCTCAGGTGAGCGACCGCATCTGTCACAGCGATGACCGTCTGGGGTGGTTTGCACCTGAGGGCAATCTGAAGCACCCGCAGTGAAACGTGGTGCAGGTCGGCGATGACGCTCGTGCTGATGGCGTCGTTGACCAGCGCCCACGCGGCGACGCCCGGATCTCGATGTGAGACGCCCGTCATCGCGTTGAACAGATGGGTGACCAGCGAGGCGCCCGCCTGGCGGACGGCTTCGAGCTGCTCCTCGTTGGCGCCCGTGTGGCCGATGGCGACTCGCACACCACGGTCGACGAGTGCCCGGGTCGCCTCGACCGCTCCGTCGACCTCTGGCGCGAGCGTCATGAGTTTGACGATGTCGGGAAGATCGGAGATGAACCCCTGCTCGATGGGACGGATCAGCTCGGTGGGGTGTGCTCCAGGCCTTTCTCCGAGGAATGGGCCTTCGAGGTGGGCGCCCGGAATGTCTGCCAGCAGGGGAAACTCGGCCGGCTGCGATTCTGGCCTTGCGGATCGGGCAGCTGCGGCGGTGATCCGCTCGAGGATGGCGGGGTACTCCTCGACTTCGCGAGTGGTGACGGTGGGAAACCAGGTGGTCGTGCCTGCACCCAGCTGGGAGCGTCCGATCATGCTCCACGCCTCGTCGGTGTCTGCGCTGGCCACGTGTATCGAACCAACACCATTCACCTGCAGATCGACGAACCCGGGAACCAGCGTCAGGTCGGGAACTCGGCCGTGCGCCGGGCGAACCATCGCGATGCGGCCATCGCGTACTTCAACGGTCGAGGGTCCGAGCACGCCGTGAGGTGTTACGACAGCGCGGGCCCGCAGTGAGGTGTTGGCCATAGCTTGACGCTACCTTCGTGCGGGTGACGACCCCTACCTATCGATCAGATCCCGCCTCGAGCCACACTCTGTCCGAAGCGGCGTCGAAGGAGCTGTTGGCCTCCCACGGGGTGTCCATCGCCCCAGAGAGAGTTGTCGAGGACGCGACCGCCGCCGTCGCCGCAGCCGACGAGATCGGCTATCCGGTAGTGGCCAAACTGTGTGGCGACTCGATCGCACACAAGACCGAACGCGGACTTGTGCGACTCGGCCTGGCCGACCCGAGAGCCGTGGTTGCTGCGGTCGAGGAACTGCTCGCTGCTGCCACTCCCGAGGACGGATCGGTGCAGGTCCTCGTCGCCGCGATGGTCAGGGGCAACCGGGAGCTGATAGCCGGCCTACACCACGACCCGGTGTTCGGCATGACCGTCATGTTGGGCATCGGTGGGGTGCTGGCCGAGGCGATAAGGGACGTCGTCTTCCGTCTGGTCCCCATCGACGAATCGGATGCTTCGGAGATGATCGACGACCTGCGCACGTCAGATCTTCTTGGCGAGTTCCGAGGTGAGCCGGCGGTTGATCGCGACGCTCTCGTGAAGGTGCTGATGGGCTTGTCCCGCGCAGCCCTTGCCGACACCCGCATCGTGTCGGCCGACCTGAACCCACTCATCATCTCCGACGGCGTGCCCGTCGCCGTCGATGCTCTGGTCGAGCTGGCAGGAGGTGCGTCGTGATCGGTGCAGAACACTTCAGAGCGCTCTTCGAACCCGAAGGTGTGGTCGTGGCGGGAGCGTCGACCCATCCGGGCAAGTTCGGTTTTGTGTCGCTTCACAACCTGCTGCGGGCCGGCTACCGAGGACGGGTCTACGCCACAAATCTCGCCGGAGAGACCGTGCTCGGTATCGAGACGGTTCCGTCTCTCGACGATCTGCCCGAGGGATCGTTCGACCTGGTCTTCGTCTGTACGCCGGCCAAGACCAATTTGGCGTTGCTCGAGCAGGCGAAGGCCAAGGGTGCCAAAGCCCTGTTCTTGACGTCGGCGGGGTACGGCGAGGCAGGCGAGGAAGGGCTCGCCGCGCAGCGTGTCCTGGTCGAACGTGCCGACGAACTCGACATGCTCGTCGCGGGGCCCAACGGACAGGGTGTGGTGTCCACGCCCATCGGATTGTGCGCCCAGATCGTCGCTCCGTACCCGCCGGCGGGCACCATCGGCATCGCAAGCCAATCCGGCAACTTCGTCAGCTCGTTCATGAACTATGCAAACGCCACAGGTGTCGGCATCAGCCGCGCCGTTTCGGCCGGCAACGCAGCCCAGGTCACAGTTCCCGACTACCTCGACTACTACGTCGACGATCCGGCCACGTCCGTGGGTCTCGCGTATGTCGAGGGAATCGTCGACGGGCGTGGGTTCTACGAGCGCATCCGCTCCATCGCTGATCGCATGCCATTGGTCCTGGTGAAGGGCGGTGCCACCGAGGGCGGAGCGTCGGCGGCCGCCAGCCATACGGGCGCATTGGCAGCCGACGACGCTGTGTTCGACGGCATGGTTCGTCAGGCGGGTGCTGTTCGGGCCGCT
>JAAETH010000422.1 GCA_024228575.1 Actinomycetes bacterium | reverse complement strand
TGCCAGTGTGCGCATGCGCTGAAGGATCGAGTGGACCTCGCTCATGGCACCTTCAGCGGTCTGGACGAAGCTGATGCCGTCCTGAGCGTTGGAGATGGCTTGACGAGTGCCGTTGATCTCAGAGCGCAGACGCTCGGACTTCACGAGTCCCGCTGCATCGTCGGCGGCCCGGTTGATCCGGAAACCCGACGACAACTTCTCGAGCGACTTACCCATTTGCTGGTTGGTCGAAGAGAGGTTGCGGAAGGCGTTGAACGCCGAAATGTTCTGATTGATTCGCGTCACTTTGGGTGACCTCCTGTAGTGCGATTCACGCCGACATCCGTATCGGCCCCCATCCCATCGGTCACTCAGAGCGCGATTGTGAGAAATTCCTTCCCACGAATACTTTTGTGGTGCGCGGCGTCGTCGACAGGGCCCCGTTCGGGCATTGACGGGGTCAATCGATCTCGGTCAGACGCTGAATTTGTGCCGTTCTGAGTCGACGAATCCTGGGTGAGCGGCCCCTCGATCGAAGAGCGATACCTAGAGCTCCACCGAGAGGTTCTGTTCGATCTTTCGGTGAGGATGGAGCGGGCGCTGACCTGCGAACGGTTTGAAGCCGCCTCCTCGCTTGGGGCGATGGTCGCTGACTTCGCCTCTCGACATCACCCTGGCTGGTTCGCCGACGCCGAGCTGGAACAGGCGTTCATCGAACTCGGATCGGTGGTTCCCACGGTGAAGAGCACCACGCCCCGCATGGGCCACGCACACCTTGTCGAAGCATCGGCTTCGGCGGCAGTCTTCGGCCTGGCCGACGCAATGCTGGCGGGTGCTCCGAACGGTGGGCAAGTTGTGGTTGTAGAGCCCGGCGCGAGCCCTCTCGAGCGCGCGATCCGTCTTCGGGCGGAGATCGACTGGGCCGAGGTGGTCTTCCTCCATACCGAGCCACAGGCGATAGAGATGGCCATCGCCCTCGCAGGGTGGAAATCCCGTCCCGCCGTCGTGGTCGTCAATCACCACGAGACCGTGTTCTGGAGCGGAGCCGGAGTGGCCGATGTCATGGTGTCGCACACCGCTACGGGCCGAGCCCGCGGCATCGACCGTAGATTCGTGAGCCCGGCTCGGTCGCTGCTGATGCCCAAACGTGAGGCTTCGGTGGGGGCATGGGAACACTGGATAGCCCGTGTGGACGAGCTGGCCACGACGGTTCACCCCGCGTGGCTTCCAGGTGCCTGCTTGCCCGTCCCGACCTCGCAGGGCGATCTCGAGATCGTGGGTATGCAGCGTGGATCTGGACGATCGGACGGAGTGTCGGGGTCATGGTTCAGGAATGGACGCAATCTCGCCGAACCCGACCGTCCACCTCTGAGCGTCGTCGTCGTCGGGCGGGACGGGCAGGCGACCGTTGAGTGCCTGCACGACGCGCTCGATGCCTGGGGTGGCAGCGCGACACCGCAGCTGATCGTTGTCGACACCGGTAGTGATCCCGCGCTTGGACCTCTTGTCCAGGATCTGAAGGGCCTTGTCCTGCACGTTCCGGTCGATGTCAGGGCTGGTGAAGATCCGGGCGAAGCCGGGCTCAGATGGTGTTGGGCTGCCGAGTCGGTCCTGTTGGATGACACGAGTCGGCCCGATCATGACCTGTGGGCCGAAGCTCTGGCGGATCTCGGCGATCCGACCGGTCCCGGAATTGTCAAGAGAGCGGGTCGTGCTGGGTCCGATCAGCTCTTCTTCCGCACCGAACTCGTCACCGTGGGTGCCAGCTTCGACACCGTCGGCGAAAATACTTCGGATTTGGTCACACCGTGAGGCTCCGCGACGCGGTACTCATTGTTGGCGCCCGATGTGGTGCCACCAGCCAGGCTTCGCGACGGGACCAATGATTGTTGGGAGGAACTGATGCGTGTACTCGTGTGCGGCCGCGGCGCCGCCGACCCTCGGAGCGCTGTTTCGGCGCATATTGTGGGATCACTAAGGTCTGTTGGCCATGAAGTGATCACCTTCGACCCGTCTTCGCCAGGTCAGTCTGGCCTGGTTCGGGCCGATGTCGTGGGTGCCCTCCGCCATGTCCTCTCTACCTATGGGCCGCACGTGATGGTTCATGTGCCGACGCCGGGCGATCTCACCCCTCGTGAGGTACGTGAGGCAACAACGGAAACGACCACGGTCGCTGTGGCAGTACATCTCTCCACCTCCATCGGTGATGCAATCACCCGTCAACGTGACGTGGAGGAAACTCTTCGCGAGTACGACCTCACCACCGTGTGTGATCCGTCGCTCTTCGAGGCGCTACTTCCTTATGGGAGCTATCGCCTTGGCCTCCTGCCTCCCGCCGTCCATCCCGCCGTGCTCGATCAGGGCGTCGAACCCGAGAGGCGCAACGGCGTGGTGATCGTCGGCGAGCCCGACGATCGTGGCGCGGCGATTGCGCGTGCGGTGCTGGAGGCCGACGTTTCGCTTCGACTCTTCGGATCTGGCTGGAGTCTTCATCCAGACCTCGTCGAGTATTCCTTTGGGCGTGTTGCCTATTGCGAAATGGGCACAGTCCTCGCGGGGGCAGAGCTGCATCTCGAGCTTCCGGTTCCGGTGTCGACTCAGGCCGTGGCCGGGATATCGGCATGGGAAGCACCCGTCTCCCAGAGCACGCTCGACGCCGCAGCCGTGGCGACTCCGACCCTCGCGCTCGAACGAGCGGGTGTGTCGTCCATGTTCACTCCTGGCCTCGATATTGCGACGTTCGTGAGCGACTCCGACGTAGCGCAACTCGTTCCGATGTTGCTTTCCGATGCCGTGGGCCTGCGGGCGATGGCCCAAGCCGCTGCGGACACCGTCCGCTCGACTGCGCTGTGGACACAGCGGTGGAGCGCCCTGTTCTCGCCGTTCGAGACCGCTGACGATGACGGTGACCTCGTGGTCGCCTCGGCCATGGTGGAACGGACTGCGGTCAGTATCTGACCTGGATCCGAGCTGCGTTGGTTGCCCATCTGCGCCCGATGAAGACGAAGAAAAGCTGAGTTCGACCATTCAACTGTGAACGTGTGCTGCCGACACGAGAATGAAATAGGGAGAGTGCGGGTAGTGGTCATAACCGGTGTCGACATCGATTCAATTGTCAACGCGAAGGATGTTCCAACGCCTCCTACGGTGCTGGTGCACATCCTCGAGGTCAACAGCAACCCGGACGCGAGCATCAACGACCTCGTGGAAGCGGTCGCGATGGATCCCGCGCTGACCGCAAAGATCATTTCCGCCGCGAACAGTCCCATGTATCGACGTGCTCGCGAGGTCACCGGACTCGATCGTGCTGTCGCCCAGGTGGGGGTTAGGAGTGTCGTCACGTTGGCACTCGCCTTCTCTATTACACGCACGATGCCAACCACCGGCGAAGTTGGGGGTGTAAGTCTCGGCACATTCTGGGTTCGTTCAGTGACCTCGGCCGTGGCGGCCAAGGCCATTGCCGCCCGCGTCTTGCCAGAGCTCGAAGAAGAGGCCTTCTTTGCTGGTCTCGTCTCAGACCTGGGTCGAGTACTGCTCGCCCGGTCGACACCCGAGCAGTATGAGGCTCTGGTTGCGACCAACAATGGCTGGCCCTCTGACGAGGCCGAACTGACCAGCCTTGGCGTCAACACCCGTGGTGTCACCGAAGAGCTGATGCGCACGTGGGATCTGCCCGAGATCTTCGCCGACGCGTTCGCCGTGGTGGAGAGTGTCGAGTTGGGTTCCAGCGACGCTGGGGCGATCTCTCGCATCGTCTCATTGGGAGACAAGATCGCCGAGATGTTCCACGCGGGCGAAGACAGTGGTTATGTTCTTCGAGAGGTGCTCTCGTTGGCCAGCAGTGTCGGGCTGACGGGCGAAGAAGCCGATCTTCTACTCGATGAGCTGCAGGAACCGATGTTTGAGCTGGCCAGCCAGCTCCAGCTCGAAGTCTCCGAGGCCGACCAGGCCGACATCGTCGCCGGCGCCAGAACCCAGCTGATCGAGCTCACCCTGGTCGCAGACGTCGAGTTGCGCGAGGAGCGTGGTCGACGCACCGAACTCGAGGCCGAGAAGCGCGAGCTCGAGGAAGCTGCCCTGCGCGATGTGTTGACCGGGCTGCCCAACCGGCGTGCCTTCGATGAGGTGCTCGAGCAGCAGATGCGCTTGAGGATCAGGTCTGCCGAGAGCTTGGCCAAGCCGATGGGCATCGTCATGATCGATGTCGACCATTTCAAGGCGGTCAACGACACACACGGTCACGGCATCGGCGACGACGTGCTCCGCGAGATGGGGTCGACTCTGAACGCTGCGTCGCGTACCGAGGAGACGATCGCTCGTTACGGCGGCGAGGAATTTGTGATGATGGCTCCCCTGGCTACTTCGGAGGAGATCGTGAAGGCGGCTGAGCGGTTGCGAAAGCTGGTCGAACTGATCGAGGTCGAGACCGAATCGGGCATCTTGACCATCACTGCATCGTTCGGCGCCGCGACCATGAGCGCTCCGACCGCGATCGAGGATTCCGAGAAGCTGATGGCAGCTGCAGACGCTGCGTTGTACGAGGCCAAACACTCTGGCCGCAACTGTGTGAAGTTGTCGACCGATACCTTGCCCTAGTGGACGGCTGGGTTCAGGGCCCCGTCAACGTCTATCCCCCGCCGATCGGTGGGTCATCGTCCCTGGCGGCTGCTCAGCCAGGCACCGACCAGAACCAGCGCACAACCCAGAAGGGCTAGCGCTGCAACCGATTCACCTCTCACGGCGACACCCAACACGATGGCAACGGCTGGAATCAGGTACGTGACGATGGAAGCGCGCGTTGCTCCCACATTGCCGATGAGGCTGCCGAACGCGCTGTAGGCGAGGCCGGTGCCCGCAATGCCGAGGGTCGCCACGGCCAGGAATGACGGCCATTCGAAGGTTGAATCTGGTAGCCCGTAGAGGCCGTATGGGACGACCATCATCGCGGCGACGGCCTGCACCTGTGCCAGTACCGGAAGCGATCCGTACTTGTGCTGCAGGGGTGTGACCACGTTGGCTGCAATGGCGTATCCGGCCGTAGCGAGGATCACGAGCACCACACCGAGCCATGCGGCGTCGGCGCCGCCAATCGTTGGAGCACTGATACACGCGACTCCGAGGAATCCGATTGTGATGCCGACGCGTTGCAGCGTTCCCGGCAGGCGGTGCAGCAATACCGATGCGAGCAGAGCTGTGAGCGCCGGCATCGATGCATTGAGCATGCCCGCAACCGAGCTGTCGATCCATTGTTGTGCAATAGGGAACAGCGTCAGCGGCACGGCAATCCACGATGTCGCCAACAAGACGATGCGTGGCATGTCTTCCCTATCGATGGGTGTGCGCCCGCCGGGAAGAAGCGCCAGCGTCAGTGCGCCGAACGCCACCCGGCCAAGGGTCACGACCCCTGGGGCAAACGCGTCGAGGCCGATCGACATGAACAGGAACGACGCACCCCAGGTCAGGGTCACTCCGAGCAGGAGTCCCCAGTCGGTGCGGGTGAAAGCTGCCGAGCTGCGCCCCTCGACAGTCGACAGCAGTCCGGCTCGAGGCCTATTCACAACAAGGTTCGAAGAAATTCGCGCGTAGCGGCGCGTTCGTCTCTTGTTCCGAACTCCGACATGGCGAGAGTTGTCACGCCCGCGCTGCGAAAGGCGTCGACCCGTTCGGCCAGCTGATCGGCCGACCCGATGATCGCCAGGTCGGCGGGCCCTTCCAGACCTTCGCGATCGAGCATCGCCCGGTACGAGGGGAGCTGGCCATAGATCGCGAACTCGGTAGCCGCCCGGTTTCTTGCCTCCTCGACGTCGTCGGTCAGGCAGATGGGTACACCGGTGACGATGCGGGGTGCCGGCCGGCCGGCGGCTTCGGCCGCAGCCGTGATCGTGGGAACGGTCAGGTCGGCGAGTGTGTTTGCACCCACCATCCATGTGATGGTGCCGTCCGCGAGGCGACCGGTGACCTTCAACATCTGGGGACCGAGGGCGGCCACCAGAACCTGTGGCGGTGGTGCATCGATGTCGATCTGGCCGCGGCTCGTGATGACCTCGCCACCGAACGATGTGCCCTTGTCGTGCAGCAAGGGCATGAGTGCGGTCAGGTATTCGCGCATGTGACGGACCGGCTTCGAGAAGTCGATGCCCCACATACCCTCGACCACAGGTTGATGAGAGAGCCCGATTCCCAGAGCGAGACGGCCGCCGATGGCCTGCTGGGTGGTCAGCGCCTGCTGGGCCAGCATCATCGGGTGTCTGGGGTAGGTCGGAATGACCGACGTGCCGAGCTCGATCTCAGGAACACTGCGGGCGGCTGCCGCTATTGCGGTGAGAACATCCAGGCCGAAGACCTGGGGTATCCAGAACGAGGAGAAGCCCTGGTCTGAGGCTGTCCGTAGCTCGGTCTCCAGGGCTTCGATCGTTGGCGAGAAACCGAAGATTGCGATGTCCATCGTGGGGCCCTCCTTTGGCGGAAGGTCCCACGCTAGAGCATCGGAGTCTGTCCTCCCTCAGCGAGGGGGCGACTACTTGTTCAGCGAGTCGCGGATCTCGGTCAGCAGTTCGACCTCGGTCGGGCCTGCTGGTTCCTCGGCCGCTGTTTCTTCCTTCGCGCGCTTCATGCCGTTGTACGAGCGGACCATCATGAACACGATGAAGGCGATGATCAGGAACGAGATCACTGTGTTGATGAAACTTCCGTAGAAGATCTGGCCGCCGTCGTACAGCTGGCGTCCGGCCTCATCGATCCCTTCAACCCCGGTCATGGGGTCACCCCAGTGAATCGACAGTGCGGAGAAGTCGGGCTGACCGAAGATGGCCGCGACGATCTGCATGATGACGTCGTTGACCAACGAGTCGACGACTGGCTTGAACGCCAGAGCGAGGATCAGGCCAACGGCTGCGTCGACGATGTTGCCCTTGTCGACGAACTCGCGGAATTCAGCGATGAGGTTCTTCATTTGTGTCTCCAATCGTGTCGCCTTGGGGGACGCTACCCAGGAAAGGAAAGTCGCGCCGGGTTCTGCTGCGACGGGTGATCGCAACTAGGTTCGGGTCACAGGAACCGAGGGGGAGTTGTCAATGAGTCTCGCTGGACGTGTAGCCCTTGTCACGGGCGGTGGAAGGGGTGTCGGGCGTGGTATCAGCCAGATGTTCGCTCGTGAGGGTGCCGCCATCGCTGTGAACTTCCGGCGCGACGAAGACTCTGCGAACGAGACGGTCGCCGCCATCGAGGCCGCAGGCGGCACAGCCCGGGCCTACCAGGGATCGGTGACCGAACCCGACGACAATGAACGAATGGTCGCGTCCGTCGTGGCCGACTTTGGCAAGCTCGATATCGTCATCCAAAACGGTGGTATCGCCAGTCGGGGCCTTTCGGTAGCGAAGACCGACGCGGCCGAACTCTTGCGAGTGGTAGCGACCCATGCTCTGGGACCCCACCACCTGGCCAGTGTTGCCGTACCGGTCATGCGCGAGAACGCCAGATCCGACATGGTCTTCATCTCATCGGTTGCCACGCTCAGCCATTCGGCCAACGGGGCGCCGTATTCGATGGGCAAGGCGGCCATGGAGTCCCTCGCTTTCACTCTGGCCAAGGAGGAACGACCCCACGGGATGCACGTCAATGTTGTTGCTCCCGGACTCGTCGCCACCGACATGGGATCCAGGCTGGCCAAGGCGATAGTTGGGGTCGACGATATTCACGCTCTCGATCAGTCGATGCCGTTTGGGCACGTATGCACACCCGAAGACATCGCGCGTGTCGTCAAGTTCCTGGTCTCCGACGACTCGGGTTATGTCACCGGCGAGAAGATCAACGTCCACGGGGGTGGACAGGACTGGCGGGACCACAACGCCGGCTAGCCACAACAGTGATCGCACAGGGGGATCTTGATGTCAGCCGATGAACTGAAACACAGGGCGACAGCAGAGGTGGATCGGTTGGCGCCGACCCTCGTAGCGCTCAGCCGCGACCTGCACGCTCACCCGGAGTTGATGTTCGAGGAGGTGCACGCACATCGGGCCCTGACCGATGTGATCGAGGCCGAAGGGCTGAACGTCGAGCGTCACGCACACGGCCTCGACACGGCGTTTCGCGCCGACGCAGGCGACACGGGACCGATTGTTGCGGTTTGCTGCGAGTACGACGCCCTCGAGGAGATCGGTCATGCGTGTGGCCACAACGTCATCGCCGCGGCCGGTCTGGGTGCTGGGTTGGCCGCTGCTGCGATAGCGGTCGCGGCTGGTGGACGGATTCGGCTGTTGGGAACGCCTGCTGAGGAAGGTGGCAATGGCAAGGGCCTGATGTTCACCGATGGGGCCTTTGCCGATGTTGATGCGGCCCTGATGGTGCATCCGGGCGACCGCGATTTCGACCGCATGACCACCCTCGCCGTGAGCATCGTCGATGTGACGTACCTCGGCCATGCCTCACATGCCGCCGCGGCTCCCTGGCTGGGACGAAACGCCCTCGACGCGGCGGTCAACGCCTACAACGCCGTCAGCACCCTGCGCCAGCAACTGGCTCCCGATCAGCGGGTTCACGGCGGATTCGAATCGGTTCCGACCCGATCGAATGTCATTCCGGAACGGGTATCGATGCGCTGGGTCTGTCGCGGGGCGACCATGACGTCGATGCGTTCAGTCCTGAGTCGCATGATCGCCTGCCTGAAGGGCGGGGGAGAGGCCGCTGGTTGTGAGGTCGACCTCGGGAAGCCGCGCGAGGGCTCCCAGGTGCTCGACAATGACCCACTCGTCGGTTGTTATGTGGCCAATGCGGCCGTCGATGGTCGAACACATGTCGCTCCGGGCCCGGCGACGGGTCATGTGTTCGGGTCGACCGACATGGGCATCATCAGCAGGAACATTCCCTCGATCCACCCCGTCATCGGGCTCGCTCCCGAAGGTGTTGCGCTCCACGAGCGGGCCTTTGCCGCGGCTGCGGGTTCCACCGACGGCGATCGGGCGGTCATCGACGGGGCCAAGGCCATGGCTCGCACCGTCGTCGACATCTGGCTCGATGCCGAATTGCGGTCGACAGCGTGGGAGCAGCTGCGGACCGATAATGCGGCCGATCCTATGAGTTGACGCGGTGGGTTCGTATCAGGACGCTTGTGTACGAACCACAACGGGCCGGGCACTGCTGTGGCAAGCGACCAGCAGGGCCAGATTCTGACGCTGGTGTGTGTGTAGACGGCCGATCGTGCCAACGAGGTCGATGGGTCGGGCTTCCTCGCCGCGCTCGTAGCTGAGCGTCGCCAATCTGTGCCATCCCCTACGAATGCGCCGCGCGGTACGAACCATGTACTCCGTATCGGAGTGTGCCCTTCCAACCCTGAGGAATTCGAGCGTCGCGCCGGAGCGAAGGACCGCTACCATCTACTCACTGTGAGGGGCTGTAGCTCAGCTGGCTAGAGCACCTGCTTTGCAAGCAGGAAGTCGTGGGTTCGAGTCCCATCAGCTCCAC
>JAAETH010000421.1 GCA_024228575.1 Actinomycetes bacterium | reverse complement strand
ATGTGGCCTGGGTAGGCGACATCACCTATGTCCCCACCGATCAGGGCTGGCTGTTTGTGGCCACGGTGATCGATCTCGGATCACGCCGCCTGTTGGGCTACGCGATGGCTTCGCACATGCGCACCGAATTGATCGTCGATGCCCTGGCGATGGCGGCTGGGGTGCGTGGTGGGGTCACCGCCGGCACCATTTTCCATTCCGACAGGGGTAGTCAGTATCTGTCGGGCGACTACCGCCAAGCGATCAAGGATCGACACATGGTCCAGTCGGTGGGCCGCACCGGAGTGTGTTGGGACAACAGCGTTGCCGAGTCGTTCTTCTCCTCGTTGAAACGCGAACTGGTCTCCCGCTACCGGTTCGAAGACCGGGCCGGTGCCCGCCGGGCCATCTTCGCCTGGATCAACCGCTACAACACCCGAAGGCTCCACTCGAGCCTCGACTACCGTTCACCCATCGACTGGGAGAACCACAACCACCCACCCCAGGCCAACAAGGCCGCGTAACCAACGTGACCGGCCCACAGGGGGAGGCTCAGACCAGTCCCTGGCGACAATGCAGCGACCAGCTCGTACCGTCGTGATAATCGGGGGTGTCCAGCCAGAACCCCCAGTTCCGCGCCGCTGTCAGGAACTCGGCTTCGGGCAACTCCGAAGCATCCGAGCAGTAGAACTCGTGTGGTCGGCCCCGAGCGTCGGTCGCCGCCCCGATCAAACCACCGGACCAGCCCACCTCGGCCAACAGCGGCAACCTCTGACGGGCCGCGACCCAAGCCGCCTCGCGTCGGTCCGAATCGATCCCGCTCACCTCGACCCAGAGCCTCGAGCCTGCCACCCTCAACACGCGGTCACCCGGCCAACAGCCCTGATACCCGAGACGGGACGCCTCGCCGGGAACAAGAGATCGCCGACAGCCTCGCTGAGCTCCCACCCCGGCGGGCCGTCGGGGCCAGCTGACGCGGGCCCGGGTCCGCTGGGCAGACGCTGCGCTTCGACGCCCACCGAGCCGCCAAACACCTCAGCGACACGCCGTCCATCGTTCATCGCCCTCACCCCCCGACCGTCGACCGCCCGCACCGACTCCTGAGCACTGCATCACTGACCCGGCGT
>JAAETH010000420.1 GCA_024228575.1 Actinomycetes bacterium | reverse complement strand
GAGATCATCGTGCTACGCCACCAGCTGAACGTCCTACGCCGCCAAGTGGACCGCCCGCCGGCCAACAACGACGACCGCACCCTGCTCGCAGCCATCGCAGCCGCACTCCCCCGCCCGCTTCGCCAGGGCTGGATCGTGACACCCGAGACGCTGCTGCGATGGCATCGTCGTCGTATCGCCCACCACTGGACCCAACCCCCTGCTCCCCGCACCGGAAGGCCACCCACCTCAGTCGAGCTGCGCGAACTGATCGCGCGACTCGCCACCGAGAACCCGACCTGGGGACACCGCCGCATCCAAGGCGAACTCGCCGTACTCGGACACCAAATCGCCAAGACAACCGTCTGGCAGATCCTCACCGACAACAACATCGACCCCTCCCCGAACCGCTCGGACGTGACCTGGACCGAGTTCCTCCACTCCCAAGCCGCCGTAGCCTGCGACTTCTTCACCGTCGACACCGCATTCTTGCGCCGCTACTACGTCCTGTTCTTCATCAACGTCCAGACCCGTGAAGTCTTCTTCGCCGGCGTCACCACCAACCCGACCGGCGGTTGGACCACCCAAGCCGCCCGCAACCTGTTCATCGCGCACGGCGAACGGCTTCAAGGCACTCGGGCGCTGGTACGCGATCGCGGCAGCCAGTTCATCGACACCTTCGACGAGATATTCCGCAGCGAAGGCCACAAGATCCTCCCCACACCCGTCCGAACTCCGGTGGCCAATACGTTTGCCGAGCGCTGGATCGGATCGATCCGCCGAGAACTCCTCGACAGAACCATCATCTGGAACCAACGACAGCTCGAACGCCTCATCACCGACTACATCGCTCACCACAACCAGCATCGACCACACCAATCGCTCGGCCAGCGGCCACCCACACCACTCCACGAGCCGCCAGACACGCCGCCGGCGACCGTCACTGTGCTGCGAACCAGCCGATGCGACGGCCTCATCAACGAGTACCGAAATGCCGCCCGACCTGCGGCGATGGACTTTCCGGGCGGCACAGGGGTTTGCTGTGGTGCCGGAGGGGCGGGTACAACCCTTGACCCTCGCCGCCAAGAAGGACCCTGGATCGGACTGGAGCGAGCGGCATGAAACGCCAGCTCACGGCGCCGAGAGGTCCGGCACTCGCCAATGTAGCACAACCGTGCTACGCTTCAGTCCATGAGCACCACGACGGTCCGACTCGATGACGAAGACGAAGCCCTGCTCGACATGCTCGCGCCGGAGTACGGCGGGCGCTCAAGCGCAATCCGCCAAGCCCTCCGCAATCTCGCAGCCGACCGGAAACGCCAGAGCGCCCTCCGCTCGTTCCTCGCCGCATGGGACAACGAAGAAGACCCGATCGACGAGGAAGACGTGGCAGTCATGGCCAAACGATACGGCCTGTGATTCTCGACGCCGGGTTCCTCATCGCTGTCGATCGGAGCGAGCGAGCCGCCCACGCGTTCTTGACTGCTGCCAGCCGGTCCGAAACGGCTCTCCACACCACCCAACCCGTGGTGGCCCAAGTGTGGCGGGGCGGATCGCGCCAAGCGCGCCTCGCAGCATTCCTCAAGACCATCGTGGTCCACCCGCTCGATGACGGCCGCTCGGTCGGACAGCTTCTCGCTCAGACCAAGACATCGGACGTCGTCGACGCCCACGTGGTGATCACCGCCGTGCGTCTCGGCCACGACATCCTCACCGGCGACCCCGACGACCTCACGAGGCTCAGCGCAGTGTTAGGCCCAGCATCTCCCGCCGTCCATTCCTGGCCGTGAAACTGTATCCAACGTGTACTGACGAGTGTGTCGGAGGGGGGACTTGAACTCCCCTCCCCTTCCCGGCATCTTGCGTCGTCCTACGGTAACCAGCGTCCCTGAGCGGCATCCTACGACCACCGAATCCGCTCCCTACCGCTCTAGGACGCTAGATGCCATTAGCAAAGCATTAGCAGCGGGACACCCCTGGCACTTCAGTTGCCGGGGCCGACGAGCGCCTGTTCGAAGGCGGCTGGCGTTATCGCTGGGGGCGTCTGGTCTTCCCACTCGAGGAGATCCTTGTCGCCGGTCACGATGAAATCAGCGGAGTGTTCGCGGGCCAGCGCTACAAGGTAGTCATCGTCGACATCGCGAGTGGCGGCCTCGATCGGGGCCGGATCAGCGACGATGTCGACGAGCGTGGAGATCGTGTGGATGTACTCCTCGGCTACGGCGAGGTCGATCCACTTTCGTAGCCGCGGACGCTCGGTCAGCACATCGGTAATCTCAGCGAGAAGCTCCGGACACAAGATCACTTCGAAGCTTCCGCCAGCGAGCCAGCGCTGCACGATCCGAAACGACGCGCCCTTCTGGATCGCTCCCGATACGAAAACGTTTGCATCCAACACCACCCGCATCGAAGGGGTCAGTTCGTTCGGCGGCGACGTCGAACAGCTCGCACCTCATCGACGACAAGATCCATGGCGTCGGTTTCGGTGAGGTCAGCATTCGCTTCGACGTTCGACGCCAGCTTCGAACGAACAGCCGACGAGTAGTACTCCCATGCCGACTGACGACTCACACCGAGCGCTTCGCCAACCTGCTCCCACGACGCCCCCGCATCACGAGCCGCTTCGACCTTCGCCCGACGGACCGCTTCCAGCTCCGCCTCGCCACGCGTCAACTCCCGAAGCGCAGCCAACGGATCCGCAGGCAAGGCGTCAATAGAAACAACACTCATGGATGTCAGGATAACCTGACAAAGCCAACGCGTCAACGACGAGCCAAAGATCCGCCAAGCGCGTGATTATGGGCTCATCAACATCGCTCAGGGGCACAACCCGCATGATATGTGGGTGATGCGGCGCGGGAAGCGGGTCCGTCGGTCGTGATTATCGAGTGCTCTCAGTCCGCATGTCGCCCGATTTGTGGGTGCCGATGGGAGCGTTCCGTCGTTGCCTCTTGCCTGTTGGCTATTGGCTATTGGTCTTCGTGCTCTGTGGGTGAGGCGAATCCCACTTCTGCGACGTGTGGGTGCCCAATATTGTGTCATGGTGTCTGACCAGGTGGTTCGCCCGCCATCGTGGCAGCCCATGTCTCGCTTCCTCTACCGATTCCTGGTCCTGCTCGCACGTCTCGCTGTGCGGTCCGGCCGCTCGAAAGACCTTGAGATCATCGTGCTGCGCCATCAGCTCACAGTCCTGCGCCGCAAGGTCGACAGGCCAGAGATCAACGACAACGACCGGACACTGCTCGGCGTGATCGCAGCAGCGCTGCCTCGCCGGCTCCGCGATGGTTGGATCGTGACTCCCGAGACCCTGCTGCGCTGGCACCGCAGACGCATCGCCCGACACTGGGCCCAGCCTCCGAAGCGTCCTGGCAGGCCATCCACGGATGCCAAGATTGTCACCCTGATCATCGAAATGGCCACCGACAACCCGACCTGGGGCTACCGGCGCATCGCCGGTGAACTCAAAGGGCTCGGCCACAAGATCGGCGCCTCCACCGTCTGGCGAATCCTTAAGCAACACAACATCGACCCGGCCCCGAACCGATCCGAGGTCACCTGGACCCAGTTTCTGCACTCCCAAGCCGCCGTAGCCTGCGACTTCGCCACCATCGACACCGCGTTCTTCCGCCGCTACTACCTCCTGTTCTTCATCGACGTGACCAGCCGCGAGGTCTTCTACGCCGGGACCACATCCAACCCGACCGGTGCGTGGACAACCCAAGCAGCCCGCAACCTGTTCCTCTCCCACGCCGACCGCCTCGACACGGCTCGGGCCCCGGTCCGCGATCGAGGCAGCCAGTTCATCGACGCGTTCGACGAGGTATTCCGAACCGAGAGCTTCAAGATCCTCAAGACACCGGTTCGCACACCAGTAGCGAATACGTTCGCCGAACGCTGGATCGGGACCCTGCGACGCGAACTTCTCGACCGCACCATCATCTGGAACCGCCGGCAGGTCGAAGGGCTCGTGACCGACTTCATCGCCCACTACAACCAGCACAGGCCCCACCGATCCCTCGACCAGCAACCGCCACAACCCGCCGCCGCCGACCAGACAACCGACGGGACGAAACCGACCCTTCGAGTCGTCCGAAACACCCGATGCGACGGCCTCATCAACGAATACAGAACAGCCGCCTGACCTGCGACGACGGAGTTTCGGGCACCTACAGGCACCCACAGGCAGTTGCAGCCTGG
>JAAETH010000419.1 GCA_024228575.1 Actinomycetes bacterium | reverse complement strand
GGCCAGTTCGGCAGAAGTGATCGCGCGACCCTGAACAGAACACCAGGCGAATAGGCGAAGGAGAGCACCGCTCTCGCCGCGAATTGGCGGAACGGAACGGAGACCTATGCCCTGGGCGAGATGAAGAGAATCAGCATGCACCGACTCGCAGAACTCGTTCGCCTCCATCGCAAGCAGGTGCCCAGCCGCCAGGTGGCGCGACTGCTGGCGATGAGCCCGAACACGGAGCGTCGCTATCGGGTGGCGCTGCAGAAGGAGGGTCTTCTCGATGGTCCCGTGGATGACCCGCCGGATCCCAGTCGACTCCGCGAAGCGGTGGAGGCTCGACTGCCGTCGAGTTCGGGGCCGCAGCACGAGTCGAGCGTGTCGAAGTGGATCGATGACGTGTCGAAGATGCTCGATGACGGCGCCGAGCCGACCGCGATCTACGACCGCTTGCGCCTCGATAACACGGACTTCGAGGGCAGCCTGTCGGCGATCAAACGATTGTGCCTGAGACTGAAGAAGGCCAAGGGGGTCAAGCCCGAGGACGTAGCGATCCCGGTCGAGACGGAACCCGGCGAGGTCGCCCAGGTCGACTTCGGCAGCATCGGTCTTCTGTGGGATCCGGAGACAAGCAAGCTCCGTAAGGCCTACGTCTTCGTGATGGTGCTCGGCTATTCGCGCCACATGGTCGTGTGCATCGTTTTCGACCAGAAGGTGGACACGTGGCTGCGTCTTCACGTGGAAGCCTTCGAGGAATTTGGCTCGGTGCCCAAGGTGGTGGTG
>JAAETH010000418.1 GCA_024228575.1 Actinomycetes bacterium | reverse complement strand
GTCGCCCCGCGGCTACGGCTACTGGGGTGTCGACACCGGCCCGGCCGACGGCGGCACGTACCGCCGCAACGAGACCTATCGGGCCCGAAAGCAGGAGATCACCGATCGTTTGATCGACGCCGCCGAGCGAGTGCTCGGACCATTTCGCGACTCGATCGTCCACGTCGAGACGGCGACCACCCTCTCACACGAGCGCTACACCCACAGCAGCGAAGGAACCAGCTACGGCTACATGCATTCGCCCGACCAGAGCGGAGTGAACCGGCCCCAGTTCCGCAGCGAGATCGATGGTCTCTGGATCGTCGGTGCCAACTCTGCAGGCGGTCACGGTATCGCCGGCGCCATGAGCGGCGGAGTCCTGTGCGCCGGCGACATCGTGGGCCGTCCCCTCATCGCCGAGATATTCCTGGGCGAGCAGCTGGTCGATCCGTCGGCCATCCCACCCGATCCTGAGCCCTTCGATCCGCTGGAGTACTGCCGAGGCGAACGGCTCCGCAACAAGCGCTCAGCCGTCGCCGCCTCGCAGCGGCAACGTCGCACCAACAGGTCCAGCGGCGAGGGCAACTGACCAAGGCAAACGGTCGAGCGATCAAACGGTCGATGACATGGGGACGCGCCATGAGCAGCGCCACAACCCGCCGGTGTGGAACGCTGTCGGACCCCGATCTCGCGCTACGACCCCTCCCAGGACAGCTGCTTCCTCGAGGTCCAACCGGAGTGCGCTCACAGTAGCGAGGTCTGGGGCGCAACAGTCCGGTACCTCTTGCTCCGCACGGGAATCACGGCAGCGGTGATGGCATGCTGCCGGTGTGGAACAGTCGGAGGCTCTGGAACCCTTGCCGGTGCCAGCGGCAAACGTCTGGTTGTCGGCGGGGTTGACCCCTGGCCGAGAGATCCACGCGGGCCACCAATCGCGTGTATTCATCGCGGATCGGGACGGTACGAAGGTTGCGGTGAAACTGACCGATGGCCGCCTCGTCGACGATGGGTTTCACCGCCGCCTCGAGGTTCTGGCATCGCTGGCTCAGGTCGATGAATCCGTGGTTGGCCCACTGGAGTTTGGATCCCGCCTCGTTGCCCAACTCGATGAGTGGCTTGGTGTTGTCTACCCCTTCGTGGCCGGCAGGGTTCCCGACCTCACTGACGAGTCTGACGTGCGGCGGATGGCCGCTACGTTGTCGAAGTTTCACACTTCGCTCGATCGACTCGGTCCGGTTGACCTTCCCTCTGTTGCTGCTTTGCGCGAGACGGATTGGGTGTCGGGCGCCGAAGGGTTCGGCCGAGCACAACTGTTGCATGGAGACTTCTCCGCTACGAACACCCTGTTGGTGGGCGGCCGGGTGCGGGTCATTGACTTCGACGACTGCGGGTACGGGCCGGTCGAGTTCGATGTCGGCAACACCCTCTACATGGTCTTGTTCGACGCGTCGATGTCGTCGCGGATGCGGCCCTACGAACGGTTTCGCAGCTGGTTCGTCGATGAGTATCGGTCGGAGTCGGGCCGCAGCGTCACCGATGCGG
>JAAETH010000417.1 GCA_024228575.1 Actinomycetes bacterium | reverse complement strand
GCGAATCGAGGCCACGTACGAGAGCCTCCGCAGCGATGTCAGGGAGCTCCTCGCTCGCCTGTTCTCCGACTGCGAGCCTCGCGGCGACGAGTTCGAGCTGCTCCACGGCCTTCCACACGCCCCGATCCTCGACACAACGACCCAGCCGGCGCGAATTGTAGCCCTGCGACCACGACGGACACGACGACCGGCAGTCCCGTGGCTCACTCGTGGCAGAGTCCTGTGGGGTTCGGCCGCAATGGTTCCGATCGCACTGACTGCGCTGCACGTCGTCAACCTGTGAAGCAACGCGACGCCCGACCCCGAGCAAACATCGAGTCGGTTCGCTCGTCCACGAGCTAGCCAGACGCGAAGAGCGCGACGTAGCCAGCAGCGCCTCCCCCAGATCGAGTGCTCGGCAGCCCACCACCTGCAGGAACCGCTCAACGACACCGGACCGACTGGACAACAAACCCCTTCTGCCCTGGGCCAACGCCTCCGAATCGACTGTACTCCACCAGACCGAGACAGACCCCGCCAGACATCCCGCTGGCTGCATGGCATGCAAGGGGTCGTGGGTTCGAGTCCCATCAGCTCCACCGAGTTCCGCGGAACACAAACCGGCACCCTGCTCGGCGGGTCATCGAAGGCATGTGAAGCAACGATTCCGGCGACCCGCGTTTCGACACAACAAGGCCAAGCAGCTCGTCACCTTCGAAGAAGTCACGCCATACACGCGTGAAACCGCCGAACACCGTCCTCAACGCCCCACCAACTGCTCGGCACATCTGCCATCACAGCAATCGGCTCGCTAAAGGCCACTGACCGCAATCGTGGCGTGCCGCCTTGGGATCGGGCTGCAGCTGGCGGCACGCGACATCGCCGTCACGCTCTCACTCTGCGAGCAGCAGGGCAGGCAGCTCACAGACACCACATGGAATCCCACCCTTGCCCTGCTCAACGAGTGGGGATGGGCGCCGTTCTCCATGCAACAGGCCAGCTCACTCACAGGTGATTGCCGCGCGTCGCGGGATCGCGCGACCTGCGCCAACGGCACCCGATCACGAATAGCGGTCAGCTGGTGGATCCTCGTTCCACGATCCACTCGGTCGGCTGGCCGGTAACGGTCGCAATGTGGTCGAAGTCCGCGTCGTAGTGGAGCACGGTGAGCGACGCAGACTCGGCAACCGCAGCAATGAGCAGATCTGGCACCTTGCGTCCCCTGAGACCGCCAGCGGCGAGTGTTCGCTGGACCTGACCCGCGCGCTGGAAGTGATGTGCTTCGACCTCGACCAGACGAAATGCACCCAAGGCGGTGGAGATGCGATCCCAATCGTCACCGTTGCGCGCCGAGAAGCCGACCTCGAGGTCGGTCATCGCCGCTCGGGCGAGACCATCGCCGTCGAGTTCCCCGATTCGCTCGGCGATCGACGGCTCGCGGAGGCGAGTGATCACACTGATGTCGAGGAGATACATCAGCGCCACGCAGCGGAGCGGTCGTCTAGATCAACCTCCGCCAGCACCGAAAGAGCGCTTGCGAGTTCGGCACTTCGTTCGCGGGCTGCAGTCCGCAGCGCCTCATTGACCGTGTCCTTGATCGTGCGGGTGCCGAGCTTCGCTCGAGCCGCGGCGAGTGCGTCATCGTCGACATCGATCAGTCGCTTGGTCATCCCAACAGTACATACGGCACCCGAGCATGGATATACATCGATCACGGGCCCGGTGATCGATCAACACTCCGCGACGTGGCCAAGAACGTAGCCAGCACGGACGCTCTCACAGGCCGCATGGCACGCAACGGGTCGTGCGTTCGAGTCCCATCAGCTCCACCAGCCAGGACCAGGTCTCGACGTACTGGTTCGATCCGGTCATGAATCCGAGGGGAGGATGATCGTACGAGGGCACGCCGAGGAATCCCATGGCAGCATCGTCGTCGAAGTTCTTGAAGACGAGAACTGCACCGGTGATTATCTTCACGTGGAGTTCGTCGTTCGCGTGGAGTTCGAACTGGAAACCCAGGTCGGCTGCTTGGACGCCGAGGCTCCGGAGATCAAGACGCACGCCACGGACGGTACTGGAGTCGCCGAGGATCGGGCCGTTCCCGTGTAGTACCGCCGCTACTTGCGAACGAGAGTCGCCTGCCTGGCGATGCTCTGGTGCTCGTGGACCAAGCCGGAGTTCACCATGATCTCCCCCGAGGCGAGATGCGGCGACTCGGTCTGCGCCCCAATCGGCGTGACACCTTCGAATCAGGTTCCGTGTCCCTGAGGCGAAGGTGCGCGGCTGCCCTGACCGGCCGAGTCGTCGTAGTCGGACCAGAGTCCGACCGGAGAAGCGATCGGATCCCAGGAAAGTCAGTTCGGTCGCTGGATGAGGTGATCAAACCCGACCGACGAGGAGACGCATGCCGGTCGGGGTCTCGACGGGCACCACGATGCTTCCCCGGAAGAGGGCAACGGTGTCGATCCAGCCGCTGACGCCGAAGTCGGCCGTCGGCTGGTACTGCCACGGTCCAGTGCCGATGCGGAGAGCCAGCAGCTTCTCGGGCTCCCTGGACATTCCGCGGTCGGCGCCCGCGAACGCGGCGGTGGCGGCCTCGTTGAACAGGACTATTGGGATAGTCACGACCTTCTCGCCATCCTCATCGACGAAGGTGGCGAACGCCGGATCGGAGAAATCAAGGAACCACGGATCGCCCATGGCGGACGAAACAAGCTCATCGAGCAAGACCTCCCCATCGGCATCGGTGATGTACACCGCTTGCTCGTTCCCGAACTGCGACACCGTCGTCGTCTTGGTGTCGTGCTCGATCGTCCATTCGACGTCCATGTCGAAACCGATGCCGGAGGAGTCGTACCCCACTGCGACCATCACGTCACCGGACGCGGCGATCGAGTTGCTGTCGAAGGCCGAGTCGAGGCCCGTCCCCGGCCAGGTGAGCCCACCATCTCGAGAAACCGCCGCTCCCCTGGGGCCCCAGCCCAGCAGAACATCCCCAGCTTCCCGGACCCCCATGATCTGGCCGCCGATCTGCATCCAGGTGTCGCCGGCGTCGACCGAGCGGGCCGCTCCACCACCGTTCCATTCGGCGGCTACGAAAGCCCCGTGCGCGAACGCAAGCTCGTTCGCTCCCTGATCGAGCTTCTCGACACTGCCGTCGGGCTCGACGCGCCACAACGAACCCGCTTCGGGGAAGCCCTGGTTCATTGGATCGATCGCGTCGCGTTCGGCGTCGCTGAGATCGAGATCTTCGAACTCGATCCGCTTGCGCGTGTCGCCCGAGCCGAGGGTGATGCCGGTGTTGTCCTGGCTCCAATGCGCGTAGCTGCCACCGTCGACGCCGTGGTCGCTGAGTACACACTGGAAGTTGACCTCGGATGGTGACGCAGGCTGGCTGAAGATGACCACCCGACCGTCGGTGGCCACGGCGCTGGGTCCGACGTAGCTGTGGAAGCGACCTTCCGGCGACTTCTCCCGGGGCGGTTCGATGGTCGTCCAGGTGGCGCCGGCGTCGAAACTGATGTCGATGACCGACGTCTCGATCGCCTCATCGCACGGGTCCCACATGCCTAGCCGCTCATCCCACCTCGTGCGCGACACGGCGATGACGTTCTCCTCGACGTCTAGACCCGAGATCCAACCGTCCTGACCGCCGTCGGGACCGACGACCTCCCACGACTCGAGATCGGTCGTGTGGAAGACCCCACCGTCGGCGGCTAGGAACAGGTGATCGCCATCGGTGACGAGCAGCTCGATCCACTGACCTGGTTCTGGCGTCGCCAACTCGTGCCATTCGATCGGCAGGGTTGTGAGCGGCAAGTCGCCGGCCGCCCCCTCACCCGCTTCGATGACCGTCGTGGCGGTAGCCGCTCCCTCGCCTGACTCGGAGGTGGCCAGCTCGTTCACCGCGGACGTGTCACTTCCGTCGGTCGCGGGCGCGTCGTCCTGGCTGGCAACCGTCGCCACTTTGTCACCGACAGAGTTGCGCCACACGACGAGCCCGATCGCGCCCACCACAACCGCCGCTGCCAACAGACCCGCCACGACCCGGCTTGGCGTCGAAGCGGTGGAGACCACCGTCGACTCGTGGACCTCACCGTCCTGTGGTCCCACCTGCATCCAAACCCTCCGTCCTCGCCACCTGCATTCTTTCACTACACGAACGGTGGGACTACTCGGTTCCGTCGGACCGAAGATCGTCCTGCTGGTCGACGACAGCTATTGTCCAGGTGGTGCGTCCTCTTGTCTGGTCCAGTCGCGGCGCGCTGTTCGGAGCGGCGGCAGCGGTTGGATGGTTGATGTCCATCGAACTGGGGACATCGCGAGTCGCCTCTCGCTCAGCGGCCTCCGTGGAGACCAACACCGAGGTCGTCCACGACACTGCCACAAGCCGACTGTTCAACGCGACCGCGGTAGCCGCAATCGTCGGCGGCTGCGTCGCCTCTCTACGGATGGAACCAACGACGATCGCCGCTCGCCGAACCTCCTACACGACCGGCATCGGCCTTCTGCTGGCATCCGGGATCCTGAGCACGAAAGCTCGTCGTCACCTCGGGCGATTCCATCGAGACTCTCTGACCGTGCACGCCGACCATGAAGTCGTCGACACGGGGCCATACGGCACAATCAGGCATCCTCTCTACACAGCCACCATCGCAGTCTTCGTGGGCCTCGGAGCCGTGCTCGGAAACTGGCTGAGCGTGTGGGTAGCGGCACTTCCCACCGTCGCACTCTTCTGGCGTATCGAAATCGAGGAGCGAATGCTGAACGAAGCGCTCGGAGAGTCCTACGCTACGTATTGCACTGGCACCAATCGCCTCCTCCCTTCCCTAGCCTGGGGCCGGTGACCACACCCTCAGCAAGGTCAGGGCGACCACGTCACCACCGATGGATTCTGCTCGGCACCCTGGCCACCATGCTGCTCTTCTTCGCCTCGTGCGGCGACGACAACCGACCGGCCGATGGTGCGACACCAACGGTGGTTGTGACCACCAGCATCTGGGCAGATGTCGTCGGTGAGGCGACATGCAACCTCGTCGCCATCGAGACCCTCATTCCCGTAGGGGCCGATCCTCACGCATTCGAACCTTCGCTGGCCGACCGTCACGTGATGGACTCGGCGGAACTGATCGTCGCCAACGGGTTCTCCCTCGAGGAGGGCCTGATCGACACGATCGAGTCGGCCCACGATTCGGGTACACCCGTCTTCTACTTCGCCGAACATGTGGACACGATCGCCTACTCGACCGACGACGACCACGCTGACGCTGCATCCGACGAGCACGAGCACGAGCACGAATCGGGCGATGACCCGCACGTCTGGTTCGATCCGACACGGGTCGCCGTGGCCCTGGACGACCTGGCCGGGCACCTGATCGATGACGTCGGACTCGCCGCTGTCGATGTCGACCGATGTGTGGCCGCCTACCAGAACCGCCTGGGCGAGCTCGACGCAGAGATCGAGGCGATAGTCGACAACATCCCGCCCGACAACCGCAAGCTCGCGACCAGCCACGACTCACTCGGCTACTTCGCCGACCGCTACGGGTTCGAGATCATCGGCACCGTCATCCCGACACCATCTGGACTCGCCGAGACGAACCCGGCTCAACTGGACGAGCTATCGCACATCATCGAGGCCACCGGGGTCAGGGCGATCTTCACGGAGACGCAGGCATCGGACGAGGATGCCTTGGCCCTCGCCGACAGGCTCGACAACGTCGCTATCGTGGCACTGCATTCCGGTTCGTTGGGCGACCCTGCGAGCGGCGCAAACACCTACGTCTCGATGATGCGCAGCAACGCTCGTCTCATAGGCCAAGCACTCGCCGAGGCGAACGCTTCGTCTCCACTCGCCGTCCCGGACACCGAGTCTGCCAACCCGATCACCGACCCGATCGCGTATTGGGTCGAGCCGTTCACCGACAGTGCAGCGAACCGACACGCCTTTGTGGCCGCCTTCCTCGCCGCCATCACCACGTCGTTGGTGGGTACCTGGGTTGTCCTTCGCGGAATGGCATTTCTCGGCGATGCACTGGCTCACGGTGTCCTGCCAGGAATCGCGCTCGCCTTTGTGTTGGGTGTAGACACGACCCTTGGTGCTTTCGTCGCGGCCCTGGTGATGGTGGGAGGTGTCAGCCTCATACGATCGCAGTCGGCTCTCCCCGAAGACACCTCGATCGGAGTCCTGTTCGTCGGGTTCCTGGCGTTGGCCGTCGTCATCATGTCGAGCCAGAGCGGCTCGTACTCGGGCGACCTGAATCGTTTCCTGTTCGGATCGATCACCGCCGTCGACAACACCGACCTGACACGCCAAGCGATCGCAGCTGTTGTCGCCCTGGTCGTCGTCGCCGTGTTCTACCGCGCGTTCCTGGTGCTGACCTTCGACGAGACATTGGCCGAGCTGTTGGGTATGCGCCCCAAACTCGCCCACGGCCTGCTGCTGGCGCTCATGGCCGTTTCGATCGTGGCCTCGTTCGAGACGGTCGGAAATCTCCTGGTGTTCTCGTTCCTGATCGCCCCGCCGGCAACCGCTGCGCTGCTGGTCCACCGGGTTCCGATCATCATGATCACCTCGATGGCCATCGGCACGCTGTCGGTCGCGATCGGTCTTGTCGTCAGCTTCAACCACGGAACTGCAGCCGGCGCAACCATGGCCCTTTCAGCGGTGACCATCTTCCTGGCCGTGTTGTTTGCCTCGTCGATCTTCAAGGCCCTCACACCTGGCGATCGGTAGCCGCCAAGCACAAGGTCAGAGCCGCACCACACCGACACCCAGCTCTGCGGCCAAGGCGACGAGGCTGTCGGCAACGTCTCCATAGACGAGGCCGAGATGGTGATCGAGACCCTCCGACGTCAGGGTCGCCAGAACTTCGGACGCAGGGCGATCAAATCGCACCGTGGCGACCGTTCCGCGAAATGCCGGTTCTCGATCGAGGACCTCGCCGGTGCCGACCACAATCCTGTCGACACCCCTGCTGTTCGACATACGAGCCAAGGTGACGCGGCCTGGCCGCAGCCCGAACCGATTCACGAGGGCCATCTCCCGGTTCGGGTGACGATCGACAAGTACGCGCCTGGCGGGATCTGCCATCGAGATCGGCGAAACGCCGCAGTGCCACATCACGCACGTGTCGTCCTCGGCGTCGACGGCAACCAGATCGAGAAGGGTCGCAGCATCTTCGGCCAGCCACCCCAACACGAGCATCGTGAGGCTGCCCAACATGTCGGCCTCACATGCACCCGGAACCCCATCGTCGGCGAGCAGTCCCAGCGGGGTGCAGATGGCACCACCTTGTTCGGTGAAACACTCGGGCCAACACCGGGTCGCCACGGCGTGCCAGCCCCGTTCCTTGACCATCCGTTCGAGCGCTCCGTGGAGGCGCAAACTGGGCTCGGGCTCGTCGGCGGTCATGAGATCGAGGCCCTCTGCCCTGTCCTCGATGCGACTACGGGTACCGCTCAGCGATGATGGTTCGATTCCAGAGGCGAGCTCGAACAGCTCGTCCATCTCGTGACGATCAGCGACGAGGTTCAACGACCCAAAACCAGACACGGTGGCACAGGGGCCAAAACCGTCGGGACTGTCGCCGATGACTCCGAGCCTGACCGATTCGAGTCGGGCTCGAACGGAGCGAGCCATGTCGGCTGCCTCGACCGACGGGTCGTGGCGCAGCGGGTCGGCGTCCAACGGTGGGCGTGATCGTGGTTCGTCGCAGAGCTCCTGCCACACCTCGTGCGCCACACCAACCCGAGCCGGGTCGAGGTGGACAAAAGATGCCTGCCGGTCGTTGAGCGCCAGTTCGTTCGCCGCAAGGATGGCGCCGCACAAGGAGTTGAGGCGCAGCCGTCCGCCGGTCGGTTCTTCGGGGAAGCTCCACACGAGGACACGATCGGCGAGTGCACCCGCCTCCGCGGTGAAACGCGAGTCGGTGAATGTTGCCTGCAGAATCACGACGACGTCGACAGCACTCCCCCAGCTGGAAGCCACATCGCCAACCTCATCGGGTTCGAGGACAAGCCTCGCCGTTCCCCGAATATCGATATCGGGCTGGTCGACGCCCCCGAGCACATCGAGGCCCCGCAGCACCGCAAACGCCTGCTCGGCGGTGCGAGCTGCCAGCTCGGTGTCGAAGGTTGAACGACCAACCGCCACAACACCAACCACAAGAGATTCAGCCATCGATCTCGACCGTCCTTACCTTCACCTGTCCGACCAGCCCG
>JAAETH010000416.1 GCA_024228575.1 Actinomycetes bacterium | reverse complement strand
CGATGAGATTGCGACATGTTTGAGTTCTGATCCCGAGATCAGCTGGGCTGAGCTCGCCCGGCGCGTCGATCGTCACCCGACCACGGTGAGTCGTGAAGTCGCCCGTAATGGAGGCCGGAGCGAGTATCGGGCCTGTGCTGCTGCGACCCGAGCCGAGCGCTGCGCCCAGCGGCCGCGTCAGCCCATGCTGACACAGTGCGGGCCGCTGCGTGAGCGTGTCACCGTCGAGTTGCGGTCGGGTCGATCGCCTGACGCGATCGCAGCGGACATGGCCGCAGAGAACCTTGAGGGCCGGCCGTGTACCGAAACGATCTACCAGGCCCTCTACGCCAAACTTCTCGACGTCAAGGCACGCGACTGTCTGCGCACCCGCCGACCCAAACGGCGCTGTCGCCAAGCCCGCAGCGAGAACAAGCGCCCGGCGCTGCCCAACATCGACGCTCGACCGGCGGTCGTCAACGACCGTACCGAGCACGGCCATTGGGAGGCAGATCAGATCATCGGGGCCCGCAACCAATCGTCGATGCTGACCCTCACCGAGAGAGTCACCCGTTACAGCCTCGCTTTGGCGATGCCCAACGGGTACGCAGCTATCGATGTGCTTGCCGGATTGGTCGAAGCATTCGAACAGATCCCCGCCCACCTGCGAAAGTCGGTCACTCTCGACCAAGGATCAGAATGGGCCCAGTGGGAAACCCTCGCTGCTACCTACGACCTGGACGTCTGGTTCTGCGACCCACACTCTCCGTGGCAACGCGGTCAGATCGAGAACCAGAACCGGGCATGGCGCTGGTGGTTCCCCAGAGGAACCAACCTCGCCTCGATCCCACAAGCCGACATCAACGCTGCCGGCGCGATCATCAACAACCAGCGCCGACGCAACCTCCACTACCAAACCCCAACCGCCCTCTATGCTGCAGCCTCAACCGTGCACTGACCGCTAGAACTGGCCTACCCCCTTCTAGTCCAGTCGGATCGATCAGGATCATGGGCTTATTCTCAAAATACGTATATCTGTTGAGGCCGTCGACGGTGATGGTGTCGGCTTGGAGGAATCGGGCGAGGGTGGGGTCGTATTGGCGGGCTCGGTAGT
>JAAETH010000415.1 GCA_024228575.1 Actinomycetes bacterium | reverse complement strand
CTCGACAGCGATGACGATGGTGACGGCCTGTTGACCGTGAACGAATCAGCCGACCCCAACGCGGACGGCAACCCGGTCGACGCCGTCGACACCGACTCCGACACCACCCCCGACTACCTCGACACCGACGACGACGGTGACGGCCTACTCACAATCAACGAATCAGCAGACCCCAACGCGGACGGCAACCCAGCCGACGCAACAGACACCGACACCGACACCACACCCGACTACCTCGACACCGACGACGACGGCGACGGCCTACTCACAATCAACGAATCAGCAGACCCCGACGCGGACGGCAACCCAGCCGACGCAACAGACACCGACACCGACACCACACCCGACTACTTGGATGCCGATGATGATGGCGATGGCCTGCTGACCGTGAACGAATCAGCCGATCCCAGCGCAGACGGTGACCCGCTAGACGCAACAGACACCGATGCCGACTCGACGCCGGACTACCTCGACACCGACGACGACGGTGACGGCCTCCTCACCATCTTCGAGGGCGCCGACCCTGACGCGGACGGCGACCCGGCAGACGGTGTCGACACCGACGCCGACACCACACCCGACTACCTCGACAGCGATGACGATGGTGACGGTCTGTTGACGGTCAGCGAGTCAGCCGATCCTGACGCTGATGGCGATCCGGTCGACGCAACAGACACCGACTCCGACACCACACCCAACTACTTGGATACCGATGATGATGGTGACGGTCTGTTGACCGTCAACGAGTCGCCGGATCCTGACGCGGATGGTGATCCGGTAGACGCGGTCGACTCCGATGGTGACTCGACACCGGATTTCTTGGATGCCGATGATGATGGTGATGGTCTGTTGACCGTCAGCGAGTCAGCCGATCCTGACGCGGATGGCAACCCGGCCGACGCTGTCGACACCGACACCGACACCACCCCCGACTACCTCGACACCGACGACGACGGCGACGGCCTACTCACAGTCAACGAATCGCCGGACCCTGACGCTGATGGCAACCCCACAGACGCTGTCGACACCGATGCTGACACGACATCGGATTTCTTGGATGCCGATGATGATGGTGATGGTCTGTTGACGGTCAACGAACCAGCCGATCCTGACGCGGATGGTGACCCCACGGATGCTGTTGACAGCGATGGTGACTCGACACCGGACTTCTTGGACACCGACGACGACGGTGACGGCCTACTCACAGTCAACGAATCAGCCGACCCCAACGCGGACGGCAACCCGGCAGACGCTGGCGACACTGACAGCGACTCCACCCCCGACTACCTCGACACCGACGATGATGGTGACGGCCTACTCACAGTCAACGAGTCGCCGGACCCCAACGCGGATGGTGACCCCACGGATGCTGTTGACAGCGATGGTGGTGGCACGCCGGACTATCTGGATTCTGATGATGATGGTGATGGTCTGTTGACTGCTAGCGAGTGGTCGGATCTGGATGGGGATGGCGACCCGACCGACGCGACGGATTCTGATGGTGACTCCACGCCGGATTATCTGGATGCTGACGATGACGGTGATGGCTTGTTGACGGTGTTTGAGTGGCCGGATCCTGATGTGGATGGTGATCCGGTTGATGCTGTTGACACTGATGTTGATGGCACACCGGACTATCTGGATGTTGATGATGATGGTGATGGTGCGCCAACGGTTGAGGAGAACGCGGATCCTGATACCGATGGTGATCCGCTAGACGCTCTCGACAGCGATGGTGATCTGCTGCCGGACTATTTGGATGTGTCTGGTGGTTATGACTGCACCTTCGCAGCCGGGATCCCTCAAGACGAGTGCGACTACTTGGCTGCGTTGGCGAACGCGACCACCGTCACAGGTTGGGTTGATAGTGACGCCTGGTTGACCAACAACTCGCCATGCCGATGGTCGGGTGTGGTCTGCGCGGCCGGTCACGTAACCAATCTCGTGCTCGTCGACAACAACTTGACTGGCACGATTCCTGGCAACATCGCCGATCTTGACGGCCTCGTCGAACTTGACCTCTCACGCAACCAGCTCTCGGGAGCAATCCCCGATCCGAGCACAATCACCACTCTTGAAGTCCTACGCCTCAACGACAACGAACTTGGCGGGGCGATCCCCAGCGGACTCGATCAGCTGCCCGTGCTGCGTATCGTCGACCTTGACACGAACTGGCTCTCGGGAGGCATCCCAGCCGACCTCACCACCAGCAGTTCGATCGAATATCTCGATGTGAGCCACAACGACCTCGGCGGGACCATCCCGTCATCGATCGGATCGATGAGCGCCCTGGTCACACTCGACGTTCAAGGCAACGAACTCACAGGCACCATCCCGGCCACAATCGGATCGCTGACTGGCCTCGAACACTTGAACCTGGCATCGAACCAACTCAATGGTGGACTACCAGCCTCAATGGCGTCTCTCACATCGATACGCACGATACGCCTCTATGACAACACCTTGACAGGCACCCTGCCCACCAGCCTGTCAGCTTCGGCACAACTCGAGATGTTCGCGATCAACAACAACAACTTCACCGGTGACATCCCAACCAGCCTGTCAACCTGGACCAGCCTGCGCTGGTGGTCCAGCCAACGCAACGAAACCCTCGGACCAGTCCCCGCTGAAATCACCGATCTGCCACTCATCGAGGTAGTCCTCTCGTGAGTCGTGCGACGCTTTGGACTTCTGGGGTGCGGCGAACAGGGGCTGTTGAACGCTTCCTTGTCAAGACGTGAGTGGGTGGTTGACCGTCCTTCGCTGAAGCCGTGGTGGGGTTGGTCGACTGGTCGTTTGTGACAGTCACGGACACGTTGCTGTGTCCCTTCCCACATGTGCAGGCGTTGTTCTGTCGCCGGGATCCGGCGGTGGCATCGACTCGATGACCCGCGCCCTGCTTGCCGACCCCGCCGAGGGTTCCTCGCGTCGCGTTCGACGCCGTGCCCGCCGCGGCGCGTTCACTGCCGCGCTGCTACTGGCGAGCACACTGGCCATCCCTGCCACACCAGCAGCCGCCTCGGCCGAGAGTGCGCTGGCGGTCAACTCCACCGCAGACACCAGCGACACCAACCCCGGTGACGGCACATGCCACACAGGCAACCTCAACACCCAAGGCCAACCCGAATGCACCCTCAGAGCCGCAATCGAAGAAGCCAACAGCCACCCCAACAACACCATCGTGTTGTTCGCCATCCCTACCACCGACCCCCGATACAACCCTTCACCCGTCTCGTTTCGGATCGCACCAGCCACTCCCCTACCCACAATCACCGAACCAGCCCAACTAATCGCCACCTCCCAAAACCAATACACAACCCAGACACACCCCGTCATCGAACTCGACACAAACAACACAACCCAACCAGCACTCCACGCAACAGCCCAAGTCACCATCAGCGGCTTCAACATCCACAGCTCAACAACAAACGCAATCCAACTCGACACCAACGCCTCCAACAGCACCATCACCAACAACACCATCACCAACAGCCAGACCACCACCGCAGAAGAAGCCACTGAGGAGATCGCTGTCGAGGCCGCCGAGACCGGTGACATAACACCCGCCGCATGCACCGACACCGACACCGACGGCCTCTGCGACCTCGAAGAAGACGCCAACACCGATGCCGATGGTGATCCGGCCACCAACCCCGGCCCCGACACCGACGGCGACACGACACCCAACTATTTGGATGCCGATGACGACGGCGACGGCACCCCCACCTCAGCAGAAAACGCCGACCCCAACGCCGACGGCGACCCCCGCGACTCCCTCGACAGCGATTGGGATGGCCAACCCGACTACCTCGACCTCCCCATCACCATCGCCTCCGACGGCACTGTGGCCACCGAACAGAAGATTTCGTCCCTTGTGGGCGGGCTCACGGGTCCTCTGGACGATTCCGACCTGTTCGGGCGCTCGGTGTCGCCGATCGGTGACCTCGACGGCGACGGCATAGTCGATATCGCGGCCGGCGCCTACAGCGATGACGATGGCGGCACCGACCGGGGGG
>JAAETH010000414.1 GCA_024228575.1 Actinomycetes bacterium | reverse complement strand
TTGAGGATCTTGAGGCCCTCGGTTCGGAAGATCTCGTCGAAGGTGTCAATGAACTGGCTGCCCTGGTCGCGGACCAGCGCTCGGGTATCGGCGAACCGGTTGGCCGTTGACACAGGAGCAGGTTGCGGGCTGCTTGCGTGGTCCAGGGTCCGGTCGGGTTCGCGGTGATTCCGGCGAAGAACACTTCTCGGCTAATGACGTCGATGGAGAACAACAGGTAGTAGCGGTGCAGCAGAGCTGTGTCGATGGTTGCGAAGTCACAGGCGCCGGACCTCTGCTCGTGTCGATGGCCTCCCCGCCGATGGCGACGCACTCATCGCCCCGCCCGTCTCCTCCAGAAGTTCGCCGACGTCTCGAAAGGCCCGAGACCGCCCGAACCCGTCGACCCGCTCAGCGACCGAGAAGAGGAGATCCTCTTGGAGGTCACCATGGGCCTCACCAACGCTGAGATCGCCGACCGGCTCCATGTCAGCGCCGGCACCGTGAAAGCCGTCATTGGACACCTCATGACCAAGATCGGGGCACCCAACCATGTCGAACTCGCCATCTGGGCCCACGAGACCGGCCGGATGCAGCGATCACAATGAACGAGTCGGTATCCGGCCTCCCGAACCGTGGATCGAGGCCTATGTGGCCGATTCTCGACGCCAGTGGGGTCAAACGGCCCGAATGGGCGCGCCAGAGGCGATTGGTGAGGGCCGAGTATTGCGTCGTGGATGGTCATGCGGCGCTTTCACGGGCGCGTATCATGTAAGAGAATCTCGATCTCTGTGTGGGGACATGACGGACGGATCGATCCGCACTGAGCGTGCCGGAGGTCGAGTGACGGTCGTGGTCGACCGTCCGCACAAGCGCAACGCGCTCTCCCGGCACGTGCAGGACGAGCTGACGGCTACGCTCGACGAGCTCACCGTCGACGAGGGCATCTCGGTGTTGGTGCTCACCGGCGCCGGTTCCGACAACTTCACGTCGGGGGGCGACCTCGTCGCCCTCAGCGAGATCCGCACCATGGAGGGCGCGGGGGAGATGGCCTTCCACGCCCGCGGTGTGTTCGACCGGGTCCGCCGGTTTCCTGCACCGGTCGTTGCGGCGGTGAACGGCGACGCCCTCGGCGGCGGGGCCGAGTTGGCCATGGCGTGCGGTTTCCGAGTCCTCGCCAGCCATGCCCGCATGGCCTTCGTGCAGGGTCGGCAGGCCGTCACGAGTGCCTGGGGCGGCGGGGTCGACCTGATGCAACTCGTGGGGCGATCGGTCGGGCTTCGCCCGCTGTGCACCACCGAGTTCGTCGACCACGAGATCGGCCTGGTATCGGGTTGTATGACCGGTGCGCGGACGACGACGAGTTGTTCGACGGAGTGGTCGACGCCTTCGTCGCCCCGCTCGAGCGCCAGTCGCCGCACGTGACTCGCACCTACAAGGCGCTCGCCATCGCCGCTAGACGATTCGGAGTAGGGCCTGCGCCGACCGAACCCGGAACGAAGCCGGCCTAGAGGTCGAGGCGGGCCTGGTAGGTGGTCGTGTCGTAGGCGAACCAGAGATTGTCCCCCGAGCCGCCGTCGACGACGAGCTTCACGACGAGTGCCCGGCCCGCGGGGATGGTGTGGGAGATGGCGCCGAAGTCGATGATGATGTCCTGCCAGGTGGACGGCCACGGGTTCTGAGTCACCGTGCCGGAGGCGAACAGTGTGCACGATGTGCCGGCGATCGTGCAGTCGTAGAGGCCCGCTTCGACGGAGCCGTTCTTGCCGCTGGAGAAGTCCTTCATGGCCGTGGAAATGGTCAGCTGCACAGTAGTCGACAGGGTCAGGTCGCCGGCCGGGGTGTACATCCAGCGCTGGATCTTCACCAGGTCGGTTTCGCCGAGTCCGGAGCCCTTGGCGATCACGAGCCCGGCGAAACTGTCGCGATCCGTGTCGTAGTTGTAGAGGCTCGTGGCGGTGGGGGCGCTCGTGTCGAGGGGGAGCAGGTCCTGGGAGCTGGTGTCGGCTGTTGGTGGAGACGGGTTGTTGTGCAGGTACATCACTCCGATCGAGGTGGCGGTGGCTTCGTTGCTGTCGGCGCTCTCCCATCCCAGGTGGTAAGCGCGTAGCACGTAGTAGTACGTGCCGTCCGCCGGGCTATCGGTGTAGGTGACTGTGGTTCGGGGCGTGATCTGGGCGACCTGGGTGTAGGGGCCGCCCGAGCTGGTGGCGCGCAGGATGCGGTAGCCAGTGGCGTAGATGTCGGTGGTGGCGGTCCAGTCGAGCGTGATGTTGGCACCGCTGGCCGCGGTTACTGAGGTCGGCGGGTCGAGCGTGTCAGTCGCCCATGCGTTGCCGGGGTTGTCGGTGACGTCGGCGAATCCTGCGTTCGTGTGAGGCACCGCAAACAGCGCAGCTGCGAGGGTAGCTGCTGTCACGGTGAACGCCAGGTTGGCGACGCGTCTCCCCCGGCGGGCCTGGTTGTTGAGAGCGATGCGACCTCTGGGAGATGGATATGGCGAGCGTCGCCGCCATTGTTTTCGCTTGTACACCGAGTCACCTCGGTCAGGTCAGTCTTGGGCTTCGAAGGTGAAGTCGGCGGTAGCGGACTGGCCTTGAGCTGCCGGGTTGTTCTGCACGTCGACGGTGAACCGGAGCGTGCGACTTGTGGGGTTGGCGGCAGCGGTGAAGGCGGCGAGGCCGGTGGCCCAGTTGGTGTGGGTGGTGGAGAAGTTGGTGAGGGTGCCGGTGTAGATGGTTGAGGAGGGTGCAAACCCAGCGCAGCTGCCGTAGGAGCCGCCGGTCCCGATCTCGATGGTGGTGTCGAGGTAAGGCGCGAGCGCACCGCTGCTGGTCCCATACGTGCGGATGTCAGCGGGGACGAGGGATCCCGAGTAGGTGATGGTGATGCACTCTACGACCGGGACTCCTGGGGTCATGGCGGACGCGGTGAACAGGGCGCTGCCGCTGTCGTCATCGGTGAGAACCACCGACCCGGAAGCAAAGGTGTTGGTGGTGTTGTCAGTCGTGTCAGAGAACGCGGCCTGTGAGCTGGTGACGATTAGGACGGTCAGCATCAGCAGGCTGGTCGCGACCGCGGTGAGGCGCACGATCGACATGACAAGAGTGCGGTGTCGGCTGACCAGCACAGAATCTCTCCGTTGCTCCATTGACTAGCTCCGCCCAAGTCATCGACCTGGGTGACGTGCAGATGATGGGCCGTTGGGCCCTTGTCTGGCCTTGCGCCTGTCGCGGCTTGCGGCCTCGAGATAAGGCGGAGGAGGGTTCTCAACAGCGCTGGTCGAATGCCGATGTATCGATGTGGGTTCGGTTTCGATTCCAACACCCGGTTCATTGGGCCCGGAGCGCGTGATGCCGTTCGTGGCGGCCGGGTTGCAGTCGCGCCCTGGGATTGAGCTGTCAACGGCGCCCTTGCATGTGCAATATCAGGTTCGAGATGTCGACGGAGACGGCTTTCGAGCTCTGCCCGGTGATCCGACGGTTGCACCGCCACTACCGGTCTTGCGCCTCATGGTCAGCGCATTGGCGATGTTCGTCCTGATTCTCGTTGCGGGTTTGGTCGTCGCCGCTACAGCGCCGAGGCTCATCGGGTACAGGTCGGTGGTCGTGGCATCGGGCTCGATGGAGCCCGCGATCCGAGTGGCTGATGTCGTAGTGACTTCGCCATCTGATGGGGTTGGTCTCGCCGAGGGGGCCATCATCAACTTCGAGTACGGTGAGGGGACCCGGCTCCACCGGATCGCCGCAGTCACGACTCAGGGCTATCGAACCTCTGGGGACGCCAACGGGGTCACAGATTCCGACACTGTTGTTCCTTCGGACGTGCGCGGCGTCGGGATTGTCGTGGTGCCGTTTGTTGGCCTGCCCGCCAGATGGGTCGAGGAAGGCCGATGGCTTCAGCTCGGCGCGACGCTGGTCGCTCTGGTCGGAGCGTTGTACCTCAGCCGAGCGCGATGGACCGAAGCCGCAGCCGACTGGGGTCGCTCATGACCGCCGCATCGCTGACCCACCGCGGACTCGCGCCCGAGATCTCGACCCAGGCTGATGACGCCCTGCGCGTGGTGCGAGTCGTGCTGGGCGTACTGTCCTGTTTCGTGGTCGGCGCATACCGGCCACTAACTGGGCCACCCTCATGGGGGACTCTCGCCGGGACCCTTGCTGTGGTTGGCGCGACCGTGTTGTCGCTCAACTGGCTCGGGAAACGGTTTCGCGGTTCCCGGCGGTGGGCGATCGTCACACAGGCCCTTGACGTGGCCGCGATCGTCGCTCTTGCCGTCCTGCTTGATGAGCCCATGGGTGAGCAGTCGTGGGTTCTGCTGGTCATCCCAGTCGTGAGCGCAGCGGTGCGTCACGGCACCCTCGCCTCTGTTCTGTCATGGGTTGGTGGCTGTGTCGGCTATATCTCAGTGGCAGCGGGCGGCCTGGTCGATTCCGGGGACAACGTGACTTTGCTGGCACGGGTACCAGGCTCGTTGCTGGCGGTGGCCATCACCATCGGGCTGTTGGCCAGATGGATGCGAGAAGGCTGGGAGATACAGAACGGACTAACCCAGTCAGCCGCGGCACGAGAACACCGCTCGAGGGTCATCGAACAAACAGGACACGCTCTCCACGGCCTCGCTCCTCAACCCGCTCTCGAGCTCACCGCGGGCCAGCTGCTCGCCCTCGGGTTCGACGCCGCGACCATTGACTACCTCACCATCGATCGACCCACCTTTGCGGTCGGGCGACAGGAACTCATCGCACAACGCTCATCAGCCGATGTCCCACTCCCAGACACCGGCCTCACCGTCACGGTGTGGACCAACAACGGACGCATCTGTGTTCACAGCGTCTCGCTCCACGAACCACATACGGGAACCGTCTTCACCGCGTGGTCAGAGAACCCGATCGAAACAGAGCGAGCCCAAGCATGCGCGACGCTCATTGCCCACGCCTCCACTGCCATCGAGACAACATCGCGACTGACCCAACTCCAACGCGCAGCTGACCAAGATGCGCTGACCGGGCTGGCGAACCGGCGAACCCTCGACCATGCGATCGAGAGACGAGCAGCCCAAACAGGCACAATGTCGATCGCGTTCGTTGATCTCGACAACTTCAAAAGTATCAACGACGAACACGGTCACGACATCGGGGACAAGACACTCATCGCCGTTGCCCGGAGATTGGAAGCCGCCACTGGGACCGTCGGCCTCGTCGCCCGGTACGGCGGCGACGAGTTCGTCGTCCTCATGCCCAACGCCGGTCTAGACCAAGCGAAACACATCGCACAGGCCATGTTGCGCTCATGCGCTGACCCCATCGCTTTCGGACTGGCACAGCTCCATGTCGGGCTCAGTATCGGTCTGGTGAGCGCACGCACACCAGCCAGAGGGGCCAGCCTCTTGCGCGCCGCAGACCAAGCCGTCTACCAGGCAAAGTCGGCCGGCAAAGGCACAATCATCGCAGTCCACGCCAACGCGCCGGAAGCACAACCCATCCGCCAAGTATCGACAGCGCTGCAGCCTGGACAGTCGTCGTAGCCGTGTACACAACCGATCTGACAGACCCGGTCGAGGACGGTCGTCAGACTGGTGGCGGGGTGGTTCCGGCGCTCGGACCCGGCAAGTCGTCGTTGAACGCCACCATCGTGAGGCCCGTGGTCCACCAGCCCTTGTAGACCAACCGTCTCGAGAGTCCCTCTTCGAACTTGTCGAAAGAGGTCGGGACGAAGGCGAGCTCTTCGCCCTTGTACTCGTCGATGGCGTCGTATTCCTCCACGAAGGCTGCGACCCGATCGAGAGCATCCTGATCCTTGCCTCGCTTCAGCGGCTCCTCGACGTCGTCCCGTGAGGTGTTGAGCTTGAAGACAGAGCCGCGACGATTCGACTTCGGGTCATTGAACCGCTGCACCATGTCGCGGGTACGCAGGGCACGGCTCTGTCGGTACAGCACCGAGTTCGCCTGCTTCAGGTCTCGGATGACCGGCGCCTGAAGGCGCCGGGTACCGCGGCCGATGTTGCGGCGGCGAGGGCGACCTTGACCTTGGCGTCGGCCATCGGAGCGAAGCCGTTGACGTAGTCGCCGATCATGTGGGGTTCGAAGCTGAATCGGGTTGCGGTTGCCATGTTGGC
>JAAETH010000413.1 GCA_024228575.1 Actinomycetes bacterium | reverse complement strand
GGCATCGTCGAGAACGCGTCTGTGGTGATGTCCGGGGGCCTGGTCGAGTCCGTAGGACCCGCGGGTGCGATTGCCGACGAGTGCATCGATGCCGAAGGGGCGTGTGTCCTGCCGGGTTTCGTCGACTCGCACAGCCACCTGGTGTTCGCGGGCGACAGATCCGAGGAGTTCGTGACCCGGATGGCAGGTGAACCCTACGACGGTGGGGGTATACGGGTCACCACGTCGGCGACCAGGGGAGCCTCGGACGAGGTGCTCCACACCCTCGTCGTCGGGCGCCTGGCCGAGGCCCACGCGGCCGGCACGACCACGATCGAGATCAAGTCCGGATATGGCCTCGACGTGGAGACAGAGGCCCGTTCGCTAGAGATTGCGTCGCACTACACCCCCGAGACGACCTTCCTCGGAGCCCACGTGGTGCCGGCGGAGTACCACGATCGGCCAGACGACTACGTCGCTCTCGTTTGTGGCGAGATGTTGTCGGCCGCTCGACCTCACGCCAGGTGGGTAGACGCGTTCTGCGAGACAGGAGCCTTCGACGCGGACCAATCCCGAGCGGTGCTGGAGGCTGGCCGCGATGCCGGTCTGGGCCTGCGTCTTCACGGCAATCAACTGGGTCACGGTCCCGGTGTGCAGCTGGCGGTCGAACTCGGTTGTGCCTCGGTCGATCACTGCACCTATATGACCGACGACGACATCGAGGCGCTCGCGTCCAGCGACACCGTCGCGACGTTCCTGCCCGCCACAGATTTCTCGACGCGCGAGCCGTACCCGAACGCCAGACGAGCGATCGACGCCGGTGTGAGGGTGGCCATCGCTTCGAACTGCAACCCGGGTTCGAGTTACACAACGTCGCTGTCATTTTGTATGGCGCTTGCCGTCCGCGACATGTACATGACCATCGACGAAGCGATCCTGGCCGTGACCGTCGGCGGTGCCGAAGCGCTGAGACGCTCCGATGTGGGGCGCCTGTCGCCGGGGTACGCCGGTCACGCTGTCGTCCTCGACGCGGCGACCCACCACGATCTCGCCTACCGCCCCGGTGTACCCCTGATCCGCCGGACCATCGGCCCGCTCGCTGCGTTCGACTAGCGCCGATCGCCCGAGTGCGCTCCAATTGGGTCATGTCCGATCCACTTGGAACTCTCACCGACACAATCGCGAAGCTGGAGTGTCGCGAAGTATCCGCCAGGGAACTTCTCGATGCCCAGCTCGAACGGATCGACCGTCTCGACGGACCTGTTAATGCTGTCGTGACGATCGACGCCGAGCGTGCCTACGAGGAAGCCGATGCTGTCGATAAGGCTCGCGTCGAGGGAACCGAGAATCGCCCGCTGGCTGGCGTGTCCATCACGATCAAGGATGCCCTCGCCGTGGCGGGCATACGATCGACCGGCGGCGCGGCCGAGCTCGCAGACAACGTTCCAGATGTCGACGCGGTCGCGGTGTCGCGTCTCAGAGCGGCCGGCGCGAACATCTTCGCCAAGACGAACGTGCCCAGGTGGTCCGGTGACGTGCAGACCCACAACGAGATGTTCGGGGTCACGAACAATCCGTGGAACACCGATCACACACCGGGCGGTTCTTCTGGCGGAGCCGCCACCTCGGTCGCCATGGGCTTCAGCCCCTTTGAGGTTGGAACCGATATCGGCGGGAGTGTGCGTATCCCGGCCTCCAACTGTGGGGTCTACGGGCACAAGCCCAGCTATGGCATCATCTCGACTCACGGCTACTTGGACAATGTCGAGCAGAGCATTGTCGACGCAGATGTGAACGTGTTCGGCCCGTTCGCCCGCTCGATCGATGATCTCGAGCTGGTGTTCGACCTTCTGGTCGCTCCTGGTACCGACATGAGTGCTGCATGGTCCATCGACCTGCCTCCAGCACGTGCGGCCGATCTGGCCGACTTCAGGATTGCCGCATGGATCGACGACGACTTCTGCCCCGTCAGCGAGGGAGTGAGGTCGGTACTGGGGTCGCTGGTCGACCGGATCGAAGCAGCTGGAGCGTCGGTCGACAGGATCAGTCGGCCACGGTTCGACGCTGCCAACGCGTCTCTCCAGGGATTGCGACTGATCAGCGCTGCGACCGACATCTCCTCGACGGTCGAGGAGTGGGATGCCAAGAATGACGCCGGAGTGGCTCTCAGCCACCGTGAATGGGATCTCATGCACCGAGAGAGGGCCCACATCCGCAGCCTCTGGGCCGAGTTCTTCGAGGATTTCGACGTCCTTCTCTGCCCGGTTGCCCCCGTCGAACCAATCCGTCACACCCACTCGCCGCTGGGTTCGAACTTCCTACACAGCGTCCTGTCCGATCACGGTGACCGGCCGTACTCCGACCTGGTCGGGTGGACCACCTTGATCGGCTCCGCCTATCTTCCCGTCACCGTGCCCCCGGTCGGCAGAACCACCGACGGCCTACCCGTCGGGGTGCAGGTCGTCGCGCCATTCCTGCACGACCGAACCTCGATCGCCTTCAGCCGCGCAATTGCCGAGGTCGTCGGTGGCTACGAGCCTCCTCCCATGGCGGTGTAGCGGCACCACTCGCAGGGGCATGATGTGGGGGTGAAATCAGACGGACTCGCAGCGTGGGGCAAGGCCGGCATCGAACTTCGTTCGGTGATCGCACGCTGTACCCCAGCCGCGAGCCTGTTGTGAGCGACCACGAGGGTGAGGCGACGATGGCCACCGGCCCACTGCGCTGGTCGCTGCTCGTGGTCGGATTTCTCGCCGTCGGCTTGGGCGGCCTCGGCGTGGTCCTGCCGATCCTGCCCACCACGCCGTTTGTGCTCTTGGCGGCGCTTTGTTTCTCGCGTTCGTCAAGGCGATTCCACAAGTGGCTGGTCACCAACCGGGTGTTCGGCCCTCTCATCGTCGACTGGGAGCAGGGTCGCAGCATCTCGGCCGGAGTCAAGACTTCGGCGATCATCAGCATGATCATTGTCGGCGGAGCGTCGATCGTGTGGGTGATCGACTCGCTCTGGGGGAAGATCGCCATGGCCCTGACGCTGGCGGCTGTTGGGGCTTGGATCGTGACGCGACCCACGACCCCCAGATCGGATCAGCTCAAGAAGAGCCTGTAGGACGGGTTGCTCGACTCGTTCCAGTAGCGGTATCCGACGTTTGCGAGGAATCGCTCGAACTCGTCGTGTTCACCAGAGGGCACCTGCATGCCGACCAGGACCCGCCCATAGTCGGCACCGTGGTTGCGGTAGTGGAACAGTGAGATGTTCCACTCCGGACGCATCGCGGAAAGGAACCGCAACAGAGCGCCGGGCCGCTCGGGGAACTCGAACCGGTACAACAGCTCGTCTTGGGCGAGATCGGACCGCCCGCCGACCAGGTGCCTGATGTGGACCTTCGCCAGCTCGTCGTCGGTCAGGTCGATCGCCGCAAGTCCGGCTGCTTCGAAGGCGGTGGCGATGTCGGCGGCGGCGTGCCGGTGTGCGATCTCGATGCCGACGAACACATGGGCGTCGCCAGGGTCGCCCATTCGGTAGTTGAACTCGGTGACGCTGCGATCGCCGATGACCTCGATGAACCGTCTGAAGCTGCCCGGGTGTTCGGGGATGGTGACAGCAAAGATGGCCTCACGTTGTTCGCCGATCTCGGCGCGCTCGGCGACGAAGCGGAGTCTGTCGAAGTTCATGTTGGCGCCACACGCAACGGCGACCATGGTCAG
>JAAETH010000412.1 GCA_024228575.1 Actinomycetes bacterium | reverse complement strand
TCCTCCCAGGTCACCTCGTCGTAGGGGTGCATCCCCTCGGAGGTGAAGTGCCGGCTGATGCCGATGCGAGCCTGCTCAGATGCCAATGTCATGCAATACCCAGTCTAGGTAGGGGTGTGACAGTGCCCGTCCGAGCCGACTGTCGCGAATATTTCCCGCACGTGCGAACAGGGCTACCACTGGCGTGGTTCACCGGGACTTGCCGCGGCTTGCCGAACAGGTTTGTTGTTGTGTTGATCATGCCGCCTGACGGTCGGTGTTGTGTGGATGGTGGCTTCGTCGGCGGCTTCGGGGCTGAGGCAGCCCGCTGAGGAGTGGAGCCTACGGGTGTTGTACGGCTGTCGCGACCGCGAACGAGGCCCGTGCACCCTCGAGACGTTCGCGGTCGCTGATGCACTGGTTCGCCCCTGGGGTGTTCATGAGAGCATTCTCACCGCTGTCTCATCGGTGCTTCAGGTTGGGTTGTTGTGATGGCTTCATCATCAGCCTGACGTTCCCCAGTTGAGATGCGGGGCGTCCGAGAGGACTAGCAACCCGGATCTTTCATTGGGCTGTGTGACCGGAAGGTGCTGTGGTCACGGTGAGTGCTTGGAAGGCGGTTCGGACTCGGCGAATGGCGTCGATGACGAGTTGGGTCCATGGCCAGTCTTGGTCAAGGCGGAGTCGGCGGCTGTTCGGACTGATTCGGGCAGCGATGTGGAGCAGACGGTGGCGGATCGTTTTCGGTGTCGCCCTTCGGAGTTGGCCAACACAGCCGATGCGTTGGGCCCAGCCCAGCAGGTCGTTGGCAGCGAAGCACAGGTTCATCCAGGCCTCGTTGTTCACGATGCAGTCGAACGGCAGGTTGGCGAGTCCGCAGGCTTTGGCGTCGCGAATGACGTTCTCGGCTCGTGCCCGCTGACGCTGCTGCAACTCCAACGCGGCGACGTCGTAGCTGGTCTGGTTCGTGATGAACGCTGTGTGGCGGAATCCTTCGATGGTGTCGAACAAGGTGAGTTGCGCGCCGGGGTGTGGCCGCTCGCGACGCACGATCAGCCGAGTGCCTTCGGGCCAGGAGCCGAGGTCAACGAAGTCGGTGAGTTCGATCACTTCGGCGCCGTCGCGGCGAGCGCCGCCGGGGTCGATGGCCCGATGCCAGCAGCCGGTCGGCACACACATGACGCCATCACGGACACGGTGATCGATGTGGAACCCGAAGGAGAACTCGAGGTTCCGATCGACGCATTCTTCGGCGAACCAATGGCTGGCTCCGCCAGCATCGGCACGGATCAACACCTGATGCTCTACCTCGTTCGGGTCGTCGCCGACCTCGTGGCCCGAGCGCCACGATGCCGGGAGCTGCGCGAGCGCATCGGCCAGGACGGTGACGTGATCGGCGGCGGTGTTCGCGCCTGCGTTGCCCGGTCGCAGTTTCGCGCAGAGCACCTCGTCGGTTTCGGCGATCATCGCCAACAGCGGGTGATGCCCGTAGCCGCGTTTGTAGTTCGGGCGGGCGTCTTGCTTGTCGGCCTTGGTGTTGATCAACGTCGCATCGAAGTCGACGATCAACTCCTCGCCGGCCGGACCCGCACCCACAGCCCAGGCCCGCTCACGCGCCGCGGCCCTGGCCGTGGCGACGCCGCGCAACTCGACCGATCCGATCTGGTTGAAGGTTCGCCACACCGTTGCCTCGGACGCGACCTGCCCGAACATCGACTCCTGCGCACGAACCGCCGCCAGATCCGACAGACATGTCGCGCCGTCGGCCAGGGCGAGGATCATCTGTGCAAGCGTGCGCCCAGGATCGTGACGACGCTGGGGAACCGACGTCATCGCCGCGCTCAACCCCGCGGTCAACCCAGCCAGATCGGCGGTCTCCGCGAGCCACGCGATCCCGGCATGGGACACGAGTCCCGCACCGTCGCCAGTCACCGAACGTGGTCGAACAAGGGTGCTAGCGTTACCCATCGAAAGCCCTCCGGAACTGGTCCGTTTGATGTAGGTGTAGGAACTCACATCATCCCAGGTCGGAGGGCTTTTCGCGAGCCTCCTCAGGCAGCGCTACGCAAGATCCGGGCTAGCTCCCTGGAACCGCAACGGATTGGCGTTTCCGCTGGTGGGGAGCGCTTTCGTGTTCCCCGCTGTTCCCCTTTGCTCCCTGATGTTTGCCGCTGTGCTGGTACATGGATGGTACATGCGAGGCTCTCAGGCGGTCTCGGTTTCAAGCTCGTGTTCGACGGCTCGTCGGATCCACGAGGAAACCGATCGGTCATCGGCATCAGCGGCGCTTCTGACCTTCTCGAGAGTGTCGGGTGGGAACCGCACCGGAACCAGTTCAGTCAGTCTCGCCTTGCGCCGCCGCGCCGGTCCCTGAGGCGTCTGGTTGTCGGGGTCGGCGTAGAACTCGTGCTCTTCGGCTCGGGTCATCTTCTTGGTCATCGATCCTCCAAGTAACGATCGGCAAGATGTTTCGCCGCGACGTAGCACCCGATCGGCCGACACTGTGCCGCTTCGCCCGAATCAGGCGGAGCGAGTGGCACGACGAGAACGGCGGAGCCGATTTGGGCGACCATCAGCCAGTGGGCCGGCGGTACGGCCGGGTAGAACAGCGGGTCGGATTGCCAGACTTCGAAGACATCATCAATACCAAAGGGTGCATGTTTGAACAGGTGAGCGGCTTGAGAGTCGATCTCGAACGGGTCGTCCTCGTCGAGTGCATCGATATCGAACGACTCAGCCACTTAACCTGAGTGTAATACAAACGGATACGTTCAACAAGGTGGGGTCGTCGCAAGCGCCAC
>JAAETH010000411.1 GCA_024228575.1 Actinomycetes bacterium | reverse complement strand
GGCGGTCGGATGTTCGTCGCCCCTGACCCTGAGCAGGCCGACACGGACGCGTAGGGGTGGGATTGGCCGTAGTTGAATGTGGTGAGGCCACCGAACTCGTTGAGGATCGTGCCGAGACGGGGCATGGTCATTGCTGACACACCGGTCGGATGGTTGACACGGTTGTCGAGCATGGTCGGTGAGAACACGACTCGTGGTAGCGCGTCGGCGCCGTCGGCTGACGCGGCGATGATGTCGTTGAGCCAGAGTTTGCGGACCGAATCATCGGGCGTCGCGCCAGGGTCGGGGTCGGGATAGTCGAACACGAACGACCATTTCTTCACGTCGTCATAACCGCTCTGTGTCGCGTTCAGTACACGGGTAGTGACGTTGTGAAGCCGCCAGTAGGTGTAGAACGACGGTGATGTCTGAGCGCACGTGTTGGTGCCGATGCATCCCAGATCTGTTGGGGTGTCGGGATAGGCGTCCACACCGTTTTGCTGTTCACAGGTTCCAGACCCTGGGGTGGTTTCCTTGCAGCGGGTGGTGTAGCCGATCGCGGCGACAAAGGGAGCGTCGTCGTGTTCGTCACCGGCCGCGAACCCGTACTCGAGACTGGTCAACACGTTCGCGCGGATGTAACCGCGGTGACGGTTCGTCGACGAGGCGACCTGACCGTGGTACCAGTTCATCTCAGGTTCATAGAACAGCGACGCCACATTGTCAGACGTGTCCTGGATCCGATCGAGACCCCATCCGGTCGCGGTGTCACACATCGTCCACCAGCACTCATAAGACGACGAGTTGTGAGTGGTCGGGTCGTAGACGGGTACGTACTTGACCGAGTTTGTGGGCCGCATCGAACCAGGTTCGTGACCTAACCCGAAGTAGTAGGCGGTTCCATCAGTTGTGGTGACTTCCCAGAACGAACCACGCGTATCGGTATGAGACGCCTCGGTCCAAGGCGCGCCGTTGTGAGGGATCACCGTGCCGTAGAGCTCTTGGATGAACATGCCATCGGATCCCGAGCGTGCATAGTCAGCAACAAGTTCGCTGGCTGATTCACGGGCCTCAGGATAGGTGGCTGATCCGGCAGGGTCCGCGTCACCCCACGCCCACGTACGACCGTAGAAATCACCAACCCAATACCCGTTACCCGTGGGTGTTGAGATGATCGACCGGGCATGGGTCGAAGAGCCATTGCCGAAGTAGGGGGCCGACCCGAACGTGTAGACCGAGCCGTCCTTGCGCAAGATCCAGTAGCCGTCATAACCATGAGGCTCAATGTCGTAGAACGGGGAACTGAAATGGGTCATGGCGTTGCCGTGGTACTGGGCGTTCCCAAACGCGTACACAGCGCCATCCCAGGCCATCAGCCAATAGCCCCCACCATTGGGTGTCGCGGCCATCGCCCGAATGTTGTTCACCACGATCGGTGGCGACCAGCCAGGCAACGAACCATGAAACCCCGCATCACCGAACGCGAACACCCCACCATCAGTGCCAACCAGCCAATACCCGTCCCCCGACGGAGTCGTCTCAATATCGGCGATGTTAGAAATCGAATAGGCCGCCAGATCACCGTGATGAGACACCGCACCGAACGCAACCACAACACCAGCAGTGTCAACGCTCCAACCGCCATCACCGGCCGGGTTCGACACCATCGCTGTCACACCACGAGACTGAGTGTCGAACTGGAACCGGCGAATCCGCAACGTCGGATCAAACTCCAACTCGTATTCCGTGTACGCCCGAGACGTACCCAACACACTCGCCGTGCCAGTAGTCGTGGTCTTGGCCAGACGACCACCCGAACCCGGCATCGACAAACTGAACCCGTCATCCCACGTGACACCATCGGCGTAGCAGGTCTGACCCGCCGCGTCCGACGCCGAGTCGCACGTAGCCGTCTGACGAGTGATCGACGCCCGCGACAACGACCAACCCAAACCAGCCGGCCCAGGCTGAGTATTGATCGACGTGTTCAACCCATCAACGGAACCCGAATCATAAGACAACCCCAACGAAGGCACCGGCCCCACAGCCAGCGGCAGATCAAACGAATACGACGACGTAGCCGAACCCGTCTGCGTCGACACCGCACCAGAAGTCGGCGATCCGAAACCCGCGTCACCGAAATCACCAGACGGGCCAGACACCGTCCCATTCACCGACACATAAGGCGACGAACCACCAGACGCCAACACCGAACCACCAGGCCCCTCCACAGGACCACGACCCGCGTCCACACGCGCCATACCAGCCAACACCTGCCGAGGCACCTCAGCCACCAACACACCACGAACCTCGTCAAAGGTCGACGGCAACGACCTGCGAGCCTCACACTGGCCTGTGTCATCACACGCCGACCACAACACAAACTCCAACCTGGCACCCAACTCGGCCAAACCCGCCGTATCCAGACCGACATCACCGGGAGTGAACTCAATCAACCAGCCCGACCCGCCACGATCGGGCACCGGGGCACCCTTCGCGCCGCGCTCAGCCGAATCCATCTCGCCATCGAACTCATCAACAACCCCAGATCGCCCATTCGAGTCACCACCACCCCTTGACGCTTCAGGCATCACCACCGTCAACCCGGTCTTCGGGTCCACAACCGTCACACCATCGCCCACATCATCAACCCTGCCACCAGTGTCACGCGAAGGCTCAGAATCGCGTTGCGAAGCCGACCGGCCAATCGCTCCCGGCAAACTGTCAGTCGCGTTCGGTAACGCCGGACCGCCCTGCGACGACACCTCAAGCCCAAACGCCACACCCACCGGCGACAACACCCGAGCCACCCCGGCCGGCGCAGTCGACACCGCCACCTTTGCTGAACGACGCCCCGCCTCCTCAGGCACCCTCACCGACACCGGCAACCCATCAAAAACAGCGACACCACCCCTGCCCGGAACCTCAACAATCTGAGCCTGTTCAGCCAACGGTTCAAACCGGCCAGCCACTAGCTCATCAAAAGACTCGGGCCGCTTGTCAACAGGCGCAGCCAGATCAGGCACCGACGGCCGACGATTCACACCCTCAGCACGACCCACCACATCACCCCACTCCCCGCCACCAGCCGCGTCCTGACCAACCGCGGGCGGCACCGCCAACAACGACGCCACCAACCCCACAACCAGAAACACCACACCAAATCGGCGACCAGCACCAGAACCCATCGAAACCCTCCGAACACCGGGTCTGCAAGAACACTGACCACAACGGCGGGCCCCTACGCAACCCCTCTCTCAAAACTCTCCCAGAAATGAACGCCGACCCAGACCCGACCGCCACCATCAGCAGAGACCAGAAGACCCCGCCCCGCCGAGAAGCCAGAACCGGCCGCCCCGTAACAGAACACCGTGGAGCGGCTCAGAGTTGATAGACACACCACCGACATACTCCACAGCTTTCCAGTATTTGG
>JAAETH010000410.1 GCA_024228575.1 Actinomycetes bacterium | reverse complement strand
TCCCGTGACCCAGCGAGGTGCACCACACACCCGACCCGAAGTCGCCATAGCGCTTGCCCTGCCCGTCGGTGAGATGGATGCCGTCACCGGAGACGATTTCGGGAAGTTCGAGCCGGTGCCCTGTTGAGTTGAAGATGGCGCTCATCCTGGCGAACTTATCGCTAGTAGAAGAGCCCCGAGTTGCCTCCGGTGTGGACGAAGAGCACAGCACCGTCGTCCAACCGGCCCGTCGACGCGTATTGGAGTAAGGCGGCAGCGGCCTTCGCGCTGTAGACGGGGTCGAGCAGCAGCCCCTCGCTGCGAGCAAACAGCTCGGCCGCTCTGGTGCCTTCCTCTGATGGGACGGCGTATCCAACACCAACGAAATCGTCATCGACCAGGATCTTTGACTCGTCGAGCTGTGTCCCCAACAACCCCGCCGTGTCCATGGCGAGCGCTCGGATCTTTTCGGACTGGGCGCTGGCATCGAGCCGGGCACTGATCCCAACAATCTGGGTGCCGTAGGGCTGGAGGCATTGGCCGACGACGAGGCCGGCCTGGGTGCCAGCCGAACTGGTCGAGTGGATGATGTGGGAGAAACGGACCCCTGAACGCGTGGCGTGATCCACGATCTCGTGGAAGACCTGCACATAGCTCAGCGCCCCGATCGCATCGCTCCCACCCGGGTGGAGGTCATAGACGATCCGTCCTTCGGATCGCAGGCGTTCAGAAACATCTCGGCTGATGGCCTCTACGCCTTCCTCCGGCCCATGCGTGTAGTGGAGCTCAGTGCCCACCTTGTCGAAGAGGGCCTGACTGAGGGGGTTGTGATCGGCCTCGGTGCCGGGCAGAACGACGTGCAGTTCGAGCCCACAGGCGGTTGCTGCTGCGGCCGCGTTCCGACTGAAGCTCGTCGCCTTCGAGGTGACCAGGGTGTCGGCTCCCT
>JAAETH010000409.1 GCA_024228575.1 Actinomycetes bacterium | reverse complement strand
TATTCGGCGTCTAGGAGGTTTGTCAATGCGGGATCGATCAATCGAGGATACGGCTCGCCGTGAGTGGGAACGACCCCAGCTCGTGAGCCTGTCGACCCCATCCGAGACAGGAAGCGGGAACATCACCTACACGGTCGAGAACACCGACTTTGTTGACAACGCGCCACTGTCCTAGGCTTGTTCTCGTTCTTGGAGCACCGGGCGACGAAGACAATGTGGGCCGCCCGGGAGGGCTCGAGGCTCCTGCGATGTGGGTGAGGCGCTCTCGGTGACCAGGAGTTCCGTATGACGGTTTCCCTTGACACCGTGATCCGGCGCTCGACGGAGATCCTGCACTCGGATTTGGGCGATCAGGCCGTGATGATGGATCTCGACGCGGGGGCCTACTACGGGCTCAACGCCGTCGGTGCCCGCATCTGGACGCTGGCCGACGAGCCGGTCGCGCTCACCAAGGTGGTCGACCGGTTGCTCGAGGAGTTCGAGGTCGAGCGCGACGAGTGTGAGAGTGCTGTCGCCGAGTTCGTGGCCGACATGATCGAGCGTAAGGTCGTCGAGGTCATGGAGCCCGGATCCTGACCCAACCCGTTCGGGTCCGTCCCGGCGACCCGGCCCTCGCCGGTCCGCTGGCCGCTGTCACACTGCACTGGGCGGACTGGGCGCAGGTCGATGGGGCTCATCTGCTGTACGCCGACCTCGATCTGGTCGAGCGTTCTTCTCTCGCTGGGGCGCTGGGTCTGGACCGCGGAGCCGATCAGCAGCACCTCATAGTCGCGGCGTGGCGGAGGTGGGGCTCGGCGACACCGAAGCATCTCAACGGCCAGTTCTCCTTCGCTGTGTGGCAGGGCGGTTCGGTCACAGTCGTCCGCGACCATTTCGGGTTGACACCGCTCGTCTACGGACAAACACCCCAGGGTGTCGTGGTCGGGGGTGATATTCGCGTTGCGCTCCAGGCTGACGGGATCTCCGAGGACATCGACACCGACGTGTTGGCAACGGTGTTCCTCACCGGGCAGCCCCACCACTGGAACATCCTCGGCGCCACATGCTTTCGCGACCTCAAGGCGCTCAAACCCGCCCATCGGGTCGAAGTCGGCCCGCACGCCACGACGGAGTCCCGGTACTGGGACCCGCGAGACGTTGCCGTTCGCCGCGACAAGGACCCGGCCGCCCTCGTCGGGTCCCTTCGCGAGCTGCTGATTGACGCCGTCGCCCAGACGACCCCGGCCGAT
>JAAETH010000408.1 GCA_024228575.1 Actinomycetes bacterium | reverse complement strand
GTCCCAGACCTTGATCGCTCCGGCGGAGGCGACGGGGCCGTTGCCGACCTCGTTCGTGGCTCGGACTCGGACGTTGTAGGTGACACCGTTGGTCAGACCGTTCTTGACGAAGCTGGTGCTGGTGCCGGCGCTCTCCCATGTCGATCCCCCGTTGAAGCTCACCTCGTAGCCGAAGTTGCCACCCCCGTTGGCGTCGGCCGCCGACCAGCTGACCGTGATCTGGCGAACCCCAGGCGAAGCGCTAGCCGAGGAGGGGCCGATGGGCAGGCCCATAGGTCGGAAGGGGCCGCCGGTTGCCCCTTGGGCGCTTGAGCCCTCCTCGTTGATGGCCTCGATCCAGAAGGTGTAGTCGGTGCCGTTGTTGAGGCCACTGACCACGAGCGAGGTCGTTCCGCCGGCCACGGTGCGGGGCGAGCCCCCAGTTGTTGGGCTGAGGTGCAGTTTGTAGGAGGAGATGGCACATCCCTGATCGTTTGGCCCGCTCCAGTTGACCGTCACCTGCTGGTCACCGGCGGTGCCGCTTGGCGCACCGACGGCATCAGGAACATCGCAGGGCTTCTCATCTGCCGACCCGGGACCCCAAAGACCCCAACCAGCTCGGTTCTCCGCTCGGACTTCGAAGCTGTAAAGGACACCGTTGGTCAAGTTCGACCAACGATGACTGGTTGTCGAGCCGTTGCCGGTGGAGAAGGTCTGGCCGGTACCAGCGATCCGGATCTCATAGTTGGAGATCGGGTCGCCATTGTCAGCGGGAGCCGGCCAGGTGATGTCGAGAAACTGCTGGCCTCGCTGCACCGTCGGTGCCGCAGGAGCATCTGGCTCCCGCAGGGGATGCTCGGTGGCTGACCAGGTCGACCACTCGCCCCATCCAGCACCATTGTGGGCTCGGACTCTGAACTGGTACCCGGCCCCGTTGCTCAGACCGGGCCAAGTGTATGAGGTCTGAGTCCCGACTGGTTGCACGCTGCTCCGACCGCCGCCGATCTCGAGCTCATAGTCATCAATGGCACTGCCCGTGTTAGGGGGTGCAGTCCAGGCCACATCGAGAGCCTGGTCGGCGAAAAGGATGTTCGGCGCACTGGGGCGGCCGGGCACGATGTCGGGGGTGCAGATCCCGGAGGGATCGGACCACTCCGACCAGCCGGCCTCATTGCGTGCTCGGAGGCTGAAGCGGTAGTCGGTGCCATTGGTCAGGCCTATCCAGTTGTACCCGTTCACATTGCCGACCGAGACGGGGCCACCGCCCTGATCGTGGTTGAGCTCGTACTCCTCAATGGGGGCACCGTTGCCGGCCGGGGTCGTCCACGTTAGGGGGCACTCGCCAGACAGCAGGCTGGTGCCCTGGGGTGGCGTCGGCTTGACCGGCAAGCCGACCACATCGATGTTCAACTGACCGATCTGTTCCCGGGAGGCGTCGTTGAACTCATCCTGGATGCGGTAGTCGGCGGTGGTTGAGCCGGAGAACCCCTCGATCGGGGTCAGACGTAGTCCGGTTCCGCCGTTGATGACCTGTACTGTTGCTCCCTGCGAGGAGCTGGCGCTAACGATGACAAGTCCGGTCCCACTGTCATTGATCAGCGGATCGACGTCTTGGGAGACACCGGCCAATAACCGGTAGCTGTCGGTGTTGGCCTCCGGGATGGGGACCGAGGTCGGGATGACGGTGAAGACGACAGTGCCCGTGTCGCTCTCGCCAAAGGAGTCGGTGACCGCGTAGTCGACCGAGAGCTTGGTCCCCACCGACGTCGCCACGTCGACGGTGGCCTCTAGCGTGCTGCCGTTGAGCGCCACCCCGGCCGGTGGGCTGGCCGAGAAGGTGAAGGTGTCACCCGTGGCCCGATCAGGGTCGGTGATGAGGGCATCGAGATCCATGATCTGAACACCCCCCTGCTCCACATCGGCCGCTCCATCACCGGCCACCGGCGACTCGTTGGCCGGGGGCAGAACGGTCAACACCACCGGACCGGATATGACATGGCCGTTCTGATCGTCGACGGTGTAGGAGAAGCCGGCGGGTCCGCTGAAGCCAGGATCAGGGGTGAACACGACGTGAAGGTCGTCGAGCCCTTGCGAGCTGATCTGGGCCGATCCTCCCTGGGCACTATCACAACAGACGAACAGCAGCGAGTCACCGTCGGGATCGCTGGCCTGACCGGTCAGGTTGATGGGGAACGCCGTCTCATGTTCGACATCCGAGGTGAAGGTGGTGATTTCGGGGGGCTGGTTGGGGACCACGGTCAACGACACGGTGGCCGATGCCGTGAGCCCGTCGTTGTCGGTGATGGTGTAGCGGTATTGGGCTGAGGCCGCCGGGGCCACGATGACCAGGCTCTGACCCTGGACGGTGACATCGGGTGAGGTGGCCGAGACCGACAGATCCTCGAGCCGGCCATCGGGGTCACCGTCGTTGGCCACCACGTCGAGGGTTACCGACGAGCCAGCGGCTACTGGCCCGGCGGAGTCATCGACCGCTACCGGGGGCACGGGGTCGGGCGCGTCGGTCAGCTCGATCGAAACAGTGGCACTGTCGGTGCCATCGCGACCGTCGCTGATGGTGTAGCGGAAGGTGGTGGTGACCGAGTCGAGGTTGTCGGGCAGGGCATCTGGCGGTGTGTAGGTCACCAGGCCGCCACCGTCAGCGATCTCGACCGAGCCCAGGCGAGGCTGCTCAACGTCGATGACCTGGAGCCTGTCATTGTCGGGGTCGGTGTCGTTGAGGCGGACATCGATCGATCGGGAGCCACCACCGAGATCGAAGTCGACCGGACCGTCGTCGACCGCGTTTGGCGGCCGGTTGGCCGGCTGTCGAGGCATGACGCCGACCAAAACATCGGCCACGGCACTGTCGCCTTCGGTATCGGTGACAGAGTAGGAGAAGCGGTCGGTGCCGGCAGTACCCAACCGCGGTTGGTAGCTGATCGTGCCGTCGGGCAGGACCTCGGCCGATCCGTTGACCGGTTGCTCGGTGATCGAAGCCACGACCAGGGTGTCACCATCAGGGTCGAAGTCGTTGATGAGCACGTTGACGATGACTTCGGATCCTTCGATGGTCCGAGCCACATCGGCTTGTGGTTCGGGCGGCCGGTTCGGTTCGTCGGGGAACACGATCCGCACCCGGACCTGAGCCCCGCTGCGGTTGCCGGCGTCATCTTCGACGCTGTACGAGATGACGAACCCTTGCTGCTGGGTGAGGGGCAGGGAGACCACCAACCGCTGGCCGCTACTGTCGACCTCGGTCGTTGTTCCGGACGGACCGTCGGTCACATCGACCACGGTCAGGACGCCACCCTCGGGATCGAAGTCGTTCAACAAGACGGGAATCGAGGTGGTGCGACCGGCTCGGATCTCGACCACATCGGGTCGGGTGACTGGGGCCTGATCGGTGATGTCCAACCCCCGGGGGATCGACACCACCACCGCCGCCGTCACTGGCTCCGACAGTCCATCGGAGATGGCGTAGCGGAACTGGGCCCGGTCGGTGGCCGAGGCCAGGGTCGTGATGCGGTAGCCGATCCCCGGGATCTCCTCGATCTGCAACCCATCATCACCCGACAGGGTCTCGACCACGCTCACCACGTCACCGTCGGGGTCGCCATCGTTTTCGAGCACATTGACGACTCGGGTGGCCCCAACCGGGATGACGATGTCATCCCGCACCGCAACCGGGGGTCGATTCGGTTGCTCCCCCTCGACATCGATTCGGATCTGAGCCTGGTCGGCGTCGGGACCGTCGGATACCGAGTAGGTGAAGACCCAGGTACCCGGCGTCGGAGGCACGAAGAAGAACGAGCCGTCGGCGGCCAGCGACAGCCGCTCGGGGACCCCGTTGGATGGGGCCACCAGTACTGGCCGGGCCGAGACGAACAGGGCGTCGCCGTCGGCATCGGTGTCGTTGTCCAACACGTTGAGAGTGACGGGGCGGCCCTCGACCCCGAGGGCCGAGTCATTGCGGGCGTCCGGCTTCTGGTTGGACTCTTCGAGACGGATGTTGACCAGAATCCGACCCGTCGCCTCCTCGTTGTATTCGTCGACGACGGTGTACTCAAGCTCGATCTGGGCGTCGGAGCCAGCGGTGTCGGGGACGAACACCACCTCGCCGTCGGGGGTCCAGCGGATCCCGCCCCCTTCGCCCACGACGTTGACCAAGACCAGAGAGTCACCATCGGGATCGGTATCGTTGTCCAACACGTTGAGGGCGGCCGGGGCACCGGGCCGGGTGGCAGCAACATCGGTGACCGGCGTTGGCGGTCGATTCAGTTCGGCGCTGGCCGGATTGACGTCGACGGTGACGTTGGCCGTGTCGGATGCCCCCATCGAATCGGTGATGGTATAGCTGAACGTGATCGGCCCAGAGAAGCCCGACTGGGGGGTGACCTGGATGGCGTTGCGAGCCGCCGTCGGGACGATCGTGTGCCCGTCGGGCAAGTTCGAGAGCAAAGAGACGACGATCACGTCACCGTCGGGGTCACTGTCGTTGACCAACACCTCGACCACGACCGGTCGCTCCAGCCTGGTGCTCGCCTCATCATCGACGGCAATTGGGGGCTCGTTCTGCCCGTCGTCGTCTAGGCGGTCGGCTTCATCGAGCTCAGCATCAGCGGCGTCGGGGTCTTGGCGCAGCTCCTCGTCACCCCCCAGATTGCCTTCCTGGTCCGGGTCGTCGTTCTTGTTGGGTAGCACCTGGGCCCAATCATCGATCCGCACCAGGTCGGTGTCGGGGCCGAGGGCCCAGGCTGATCCGGAGTTGATGTCGTTGACCCAGACCCAGCCGTTGACGAGACGAATTCGCAGCGAGGAACTGGCGCCAGCGATAGGCACGGTCAAGAGATCGTCGCCGCAAATCCTGACCAGGGTCGGGTTGTCGGTGCTGACGGCGTAGGCGCAGCCGGCATGGTTGATCGGGGCCAAGACACCACCTGGCGGCATCGACCCGATCACCTCGACCGACCCGTCGACGAGCGAGATCGATGTCACCGCTCCTGAGGGGTCCACGGCCACTACATTGCTCGTGGCCTGGCCCGGCTGTTGGAGGACCGTCCCGTCCGTCAGCCCTGACGTGAGCTTCTGATCGCGGCGGAACAAGACGCCGTCGGCGTCGAGCACGATCGGGTGGCGGCCGACCAGGGTGAACCCGTCAGCGGTTGGAACGGGGGCCGTCACGGGCTCGTCGAGCGTGCCCTCTTCGCCAACCAAGCCCAGGGCGGCCGTCGACTCGTCACGGAGGGCGATCGTGCCGTCGGGGTGGACGGCAACCCGAACCGGTCCGGCCAAGCCGTGGGCGATCGGCTGGACTTCTTGGAGAGAGCTGATCTCAAGCAGCTGCCGTCGCGGTAGCTGCCAAACCCGACCGGTCGACCCATGGCTCACCACCACTCCCCCATCGACGGGCACGATGGTGGCTCCCTGAGGAATGGCAACGTCGCCGAGGGCCTGGTTACTGCGATCATCGATCAAGGAGATGACCTCGGCCGTTGGCCGGTGGACGACGATGACGTGAGGGGCCTGGTGCACATCGAATTCGGTGCCGGGGTCGGCCACACCGAGGGCGGCCGTTACCTCGCCAACGGCTCGATTGACGTGCCCAATCTGACCGGAGCTCCTACGGAGCAGCCAGGCGCCACCGTCGTTGACTTCAGAACGCGACGCCGTGCGACCACTGGCCTGGGTGGCGGCAAACACCACCCCAACCATGGCGAGGCTCACCACTATCAAGCTGGCCCAGCCCCGAAGGGCTACGTTCGGCCGTCGCATACCTTGTGCCCCTGTCACCACACCGCGCCCAAATCAGGCGGACACGGTAGATTACTCGTCAGGTTCAGCAGATCACACGTCCTGCTGTTCACAACGGAGACAACTCCCCGGTCGGTGGGGACTATTGATGGTCCGAGGCATTGGTGAATAGAAGTGAACCCGGTTGGGCAGATGTCCCAAGTATTGAGGGATACCACGATCTGAGGCCCGTAGCCACAGGAGGCTTCAGCCAGGTCTATCTCGGCGTCGAGGACGGGTTCCGGCGGCCAGTGGCCATCAAGGTCCTGACCAGCGGAATCTCCGATGAAAGAGAGCGCCAGATCTTCGAACGGGAGTGCCAGGCCATGGGGTCGATCTCGTTCCATCCCCACATCGTGACGGTGTACTCAGCCTCATTCACCAACGAAGGCCTTCCGGCTCTAGTCATGGAGTTTTACTCAGGTGGAGCGATATCCGACCGGCTAAAAGGCGGTGCGGGACCGATGCCGTTCACTGAAGTCCTCGACATCGGGGTGAAAATCTCCGGAGCCCTCCAAACGGCCCACGATATTGGTCTCCTTCACCGAGATATCAAGCCAAACAACATCTTCGTTTCGCAGCTCGGACAGCCCGCATTGGGCGACTTTGGTATTTCGAGTTTTGACGATGAACGCACGATAACGGGAGGTGGCGGACTCACGGTCTCCTACGCCCCGCCCGAGGTTCTGGAGGGTCAGCCATCCACGGCCCGATCCGACATCTACTCCCTGGCCGCCACCCTCTACTCGATGGCGGCGGGTCGGCGGCCGTTCTCCGACACGAACCGGAAGCTGACGGCGGCCGAGCTGGCCATCAAGATACTGAGGGAGGACGCGCCGCCCCTTGCTGGGGCTGCGGCTGGCCTCCAGCCGGTGCTGGCACAGGCCATGGCCAAGAATCAGGCCGCCCGATTCTCCTCTGCGGCAGCCATGGGGGCTGCCCTGCAAGAACTGCAACGCCGTCTTGGCTGCCCGGTCTCGGACCTGGTGCTAGAGCGTTCGAGCGAGGGCGATGTCGAAGACGAGACGACTGTGGCTCGCATCGATCTGCCCGAACCGAGCCCGGAACGCTTCTTCACCTTCAGCCCGCACCCCAACAATGGGCCGGTGACCCCGGCCCACGCTCGCACCGGCGCTGCCGGTGAGGCACCAGCCGTCCCCCCTGCTCCGTCAGTAGAGCTCACTCCGTCGTCTGACCCGACACCGTCCACCGATCTCGATGACCGAGAGGAGACTCTGACCGTCACTCGGGCTCGCGCCCCGAGAACACCGGTCGATACCCCCGAGCCCGAGGGGTCGACCGAAACCCGACGGTGGCTGGCCATCGCCTTGCCGGTCGGCCTCGTGGCCGTGTTGGCCCTGGCGGCCGTGGTCTTCATCGGACCCACCGAGGAGCCGACGCTCGACGCCGCATCGGACCTTTCAACCACACTGCCCGACGATGACTTCTTGATCAGCATGGCCACCCCCGAAGCAGTCGTGGCCGCCTATAGGGCTGACGGGGAAACGGTCGAGGTCTCCTGGTCGGAGATCAGTGAGGCGGAGAAGTACAACGTCGAACAGATCTCAGGATTCGACCCGGGTACCCAACAAACGGTCGAGACAGAGCTGGCGTGGCCGGTGCTCGGCTCGGGAACAGCCTGCTTCACCGTGCAAGCCGTCGGCCCCGGCGGTCGCCTGTCGGCCCCCTCAGCCGTAGCCTGCACCGCCGGGTAGCGATCTAGTAGCTGACCTCATCCCTGCGGATCTAGTCCAACGTATGGAACTTGGACAAGGGCGGTGTCTGCTCCGCGGATCAGCACCCCTAGGCCCGGCCTCGGCGAGTAGCCAGTACGACGCGGGTACTTGACCCCAAAGACCGCATCGGCGGCCGTGGTGCCAAGCGACGCTGGCGACAATACGATCGCTTGCTTCGACTCACGGGCACGTTTGAGCCAGCCCTGACCCCGACCAAGGTCCGTCATGCGGCCGCCCACTACCACGACCAGCTTCCGGCCTCGTGCCTCGTCGACCAGACGGTTCATCAGCTGACCGATCTCATCGAGAACTCTCCGTGCTTCTCGATCTTCAGGTGTTGCCGCTGGTGTCATATCGAGGAAGGGATCAGCATCGTCGAAGGCGAGCAAGGTGACACCATCGAAGGTCTCGCCCTCTAGCCCCTGCAGGCACTCCAGAATCCCCGGGGCACCTCGTGATTCGCCGGTCCAACCGGGTTCGGGTGTTGTACCCTTCCCGATCAGCAACCGCTCCGACCGAAGTGGCCCTTGGGCTTCGAGTTGTTGGCGGATCCAAGCCAGCGTCGAGGTGCGGCCGCTCAGGTCGGGCCCGGCGACAATGATGAGGGGCTGGCGGGCAAGGTCGAGATGCCGGGGTTCGAGAGCTACGTCATCGATACCAGCGATCACCGTCATCGGCTCGGGATTGACAGGAAGGGTGGTCGGTGGCCTGAGAACGGGAGGCAAGATGTTGACCGACCTTGCGACCTGCCGGGTTCCTTGCCATCGTGCTCGGATGTCTTCAATCTGCTCCTGCGTCTCATGGCGACCAATACCGGCCGGAGTACCGATCTGCACTTCGAGCCGATGCAGCGACGACAGAGCTCTCCCTGGTTGCTGAGAGGTCAGCGGCAGGCCGGCAACACCCAGATTGCTGTAGCCATCGCGAAGCGTCTGGTGTAATACCAGACGCTCGCCAAACAGATTCAAGACTGACTGCCGCAACAGAGGATCGTCAGTGGCGGCAACGACGTGCACCCCAAGGCCCGGCCCCTCGGACATGAAGGACTGGAGCACGCCCGTCCAAATGCCATGATCGAGTTCCGACAGCTCGGTCAGCAGTGGAACCAGGCCATCGACTATCAGGACAACCTTTGGCCCGCTGGCAACGGGCTGACCAGCGCTAGCGCCAGTGGCACCGGAAGGAGCACTCATGGACAGGGCGGTCCTACGCTGCTCTATCGTCGAGCTCACCATGGCCAGCAGGCGTCTCAGGCGCTCTGAGTCTCCACCCGGGACGACGCCCCCGATGTGGGGGATACTTGCCAGCGTCTCGAGCCCGCCGCCGAAGTCGATGCAATAGGCCGACAAATCGCTGGGCGGCTGGGAGCGGGCCAGGCCATCCACAACCGTTCGCAGGACCGTCGTGCGTCCGGAGCCACCGGCGCCGGCAACAAGCACGTTTCTCATCAGGTTGAGGTCGAGCGAGTACGGCGCCTGGATCTGACGATCGGGATCATCGAGGAGCCCGACAACCGCGTCTGCCTTGCCAGGCTGGACCCGTGGCAGCTGATCGAGGGAGACGAGCTCGGGTAGTGGTGCAACCCACGGTGGCCGTTTCTTGGTCGGACGGGTCGCTCCTGCTGCTTCGATGGCCTCGGCCAGCGCCTCGAGGTCGGTCTTGCCTTCGAGCGCCGGCTGCGGCGCTACGTGAGATCCGACGGTCTCCGCCGCCAACTGATCTTCGTCGACAGAACTCCTCGCCCCGCCGTATGCGCTCTGGAACTCGATTATGCGATTTGATCCATCCTTGAAGTAGCCGCGACCGGGATAGGCAGCCGGGATGCTGGCAGCCTTAGGAGAACCAAGGGCAGATCCTGACTCGGCGCGATCCTTCAGCCGAAAGACCACGCGGCCGTTGATGCAGTTCTCCACTTTCTTGTTGAGGGCGCCACTGGGTGTCTGCATGGCCAGGACCATGTGAATCCCTAGGCTGCCACCGACCTGGGCGACGCTGACCACACCATCGGCGAAGTCGGGGTTGTTGTCGATCAGCTCTGCGAACTCATCGAAGAGCACCATCAGTCGGGGCAGGGTCCGGCGTGGCAGGTCGTCGAGTTTCTGAACTTCGGCCGCTTGAAGCACCTGTTTGCGATAGGTGAGTTCGGCCCGCAGGGACCGTAGGGCACGATCAGCCAGCCCCTCGTCGAGATCTGACAGCAACCCGACGGTATGGGGCAGGCCGAGGAAGGGCCGAAACGTAGCGGCACCCTTCCAATCGACGAAGAGCAGATTGAGGTCTTCGGGTGGGTACTGAAGGGCCAGTCCACCAACGAGAGCCTGGAGAAACTCGGACTTCCCGGCGCGGGTCGTGCCGGCCACGAGTATGTGAGGGCCCTCCCGGGTCGACTCGAAGCCGAGTTGGACTGGCCCATCGCCAGTGCTACCAATGGGAGCAACCAACTGTTGCGGTGCCGATCGCCACCTCTCGAGGACATTGGAAGCTGAGACGAGTGGAGACACCTCGTTGACCTCGCATAGTGACACGGAGGTCGGCATGGCGGCTGATCCGGCCTGTGCGCCCTCGTCAACGAACGCGGCCAGCCGCCGGGCCAACGTCTCGGCCAGATCAGCATCGATGCCTTCGACCGCCTCCAACTCGACCGAGGTTCCCGTTGCCGGATGGCGCAGAGCTGCAGTTCCGTCGAGCTCCAGGACTGCACGACATCCGTTGGGCAATGCCGCCAAGGTCGGAGCGACATAGACCACCGATACACCGGCAGCCCCGCTGCGCTCCATCAAGGACGCCAACGACGACGACGGCACGGGGACTGGCGGCACTACCAACAGAACGAGATGAGGGAGCGGGATCCCGCTTGGCCCCAGCGCCATTTCGTCGCCGTTCAATCGACGTTCGATCAATCGCTCCACCGATTCGAACAATGATCGACAGTCGTCGGGATCGTTGGCGACCGCCGCCCGCTCCAAGCCGGGCACAGCATGTGCGTGTGGGAGCCACCTGACCCAGTCGAGCGACGGGTTGGTCGTCAGGGCAATGATCGCCAGCTCGGCCGGGGAATGTCGGGCCGCCAACCGAAGCGTGAGATTGACGATGGCCTGATCGAGGCGTTCGCCTCGTCCGACCAGACCGACCACTGGCTCGTTGAGTAGAGCGAACGAGAGAGGCCCCTGCGACTGACGCCGCGATGAATCCCGAAGCTCCCGGGCCAGCTCAACGAGCTTCGAATCGCCTCGCTCTTCAACCTCTAGGGTCCGCATGGGCGGGATCGAGCCGCTCCCGACCCTGATCCAGCCGAAGTCCTCGTGGTGGGGCGAGCGCTCCCAGAGATCCTGTCCCGTCTTGATCTGGGAGATGATCGCTTTGGTATCGGGGAGAACTGAATCGAGCCAGCGCTGCCGAAGCTCTTCGCCCTCGCTCAGACCCCGTTTGGCCTGGTCGAGATCTGCCTTGTAGGCGTCGACCGATGCTGCGTGTTGGCGGGACTCATCGCTCCGGCTTTCGAAGAAGTTCCAGATGGCGATCAGGGGGCCCATTGCGATGAAGACGAGAAACATCGGGTTCCGACCGAATCCCAGGTACATGGCGAGCCCGCCCATGACCGGCACCAACACGCTGGCCCAGGGGAACCGTCTCGATCGTCGGGTAGGTGGTGCCGGTCCGATCTTCAACACACCGGTTGGTGACGGCACTATCGTTCGTGGCGGCCGATTGAGCAGCACACGTCCTCCGCGGAGGGGCCCCACGGGCTCAGCCTTGCGTTGGGGAGCGGCATCATTGGCCACGAAGCGGAACTGGGATGACGAACCAAAGTCGATCTCGTCGCCGGAGGTCAGCTTGTGCTGATCCGTGATCTGCCGTCCGTTGACGAAGGTTCCGTTGGACGAGCCGACATCCTCGAGGACGACGCCATAAGGCTCAACCCGTAGAACGGCGTGCTCGACGGAGACGGTTCCGTCCTCCAGCCGAAGGCGTCCGGGCCCTTCATGCCGACGGCCGATCTGGATCGTGGTGTCGAAGCCATGGACGGCGTCGTCACCCAGGCTCTCGAGCCGATAGGCGTGAGTTGGCTGCGATGAGCCTACGACCCCCTCAGGTCGGAGGTCGAAGGCGCGCTGTAGCGGGTCGCCGAGCCTGAGCACATCACCATGTCGGAGATCGATGAGCGTCTGGTTGGCTCCGGAGATCGCCGATCCAGTCCGCTCGTTCCAGACGATGCCATTCGTCTGTTCGGGCACTCGATCGCCCAAGGCCTCCACCAGCTCGGCCGCCGTCGGCCCCTCAGGAAGGGTCAACGAGATATCGCGTCCAATCTGGTCTGAGCCAACGAACGTCACCACGAAGGTGTCAGGCATTTGATGTCACTTCACCAACTCCCCAGTCGACATCTGACAGATCGATCGGGTCGCCCCCGAAGCCACTGAGCACGGAACCCAGAATCTCGTCACCCGATGCTGGGCTCACGGACACGGTCTGATCGGTTCTTTCAACCAGCCACTGACCACCAGCCGGATCGTCGAGCCAGGAGACCGTCGCTCCTTCCACGGCGCGGTCACCGTCTCGTCGGACCACGGTGACGGTGGCGAGAGCCATATCGGTCGTGAAGTTGGCGAACGGCTCAAAGGTCTCAGGGGGAAGGTTGAGGGTCGTCGGATCGAAGGCCTGGCCCTCCTCGACCGACGTGACTAGCTGACGGAGAACGGCTGAAGCGGTCTCTTCGTCGATCTTGATCGGCTCGTTGCCGACCGGCTCGACTTTGCGCAGATGGGTCAGCCGAACGAGAGCCTCCGGGAGCCGGCTGGTAGCGAATCCTCGGAGCCGATGATTGCCGGCCAGGGCCGGCTGATGCACCGTTGTTTGACCCTTGCGGGAGTAGAGACGCGCCACCAAGGTGCCTGCCTTGTCGGCTCGGGCCACGGTGGTGACCATGGTCGCCTCGCAGAGGGGAACCATCAGGTGGCGAAGAACCAGGGGTACTCGCATTTGCCCGCCCTCGACCCGAATGAGGTCTCGTGAGAGCAATGATCGAACACCGAGCATCTCGACTTCGGTTCGCACATTCTCCGGCCAATCGCTGATGGGAGCGCCCCGCAAGAACAGGGGATCGTCCAGCCCAAGCCCGGCCGTTATAGCCAAGAGTTGCTCGGTGGTGTAGTCCGTGAGCCCAGTCGCCATCGGAGCAAATCTATCGCCCAAGCGTCAAAACGGCCGTAGGCGATTCAGGCCATGTTGCGGTACGCGCTGTT
>JAAETH010000407.1 GCA_024228575.1 Actinomycetes bacterium | reverse complement strand
CTGGTGCCGAGGCTGGGAGGCGTACCGCTCGGCACACTAAGACTGTTCCAGCCCGATCTCGGGTTGGCACTGATCGCATCCGCCGTAACCGGTGTGCTGTGGGCGGTATTCAGGCTCGGGGTCGCCTACACCGACAAATCCACGTCGGCTTAATGGCTAACAGCTCACCTGGGCTACCCACCGTTCAATACCCGCAACCCAAACCTGGCGAATCCCGACCATGACGACGGACCACGCAGAGAAACAGATCTCGGACGAGAACAAGCCCATTCGAGACCGCGCAGTATCGGCACGTGTCGGAGCGGTTCCAGGCGTAGACAACGCTGCGCATCGTGGCGGAAACAAGCCCGGGTTTCCATTCCACCGTTGCCCAAAACCTCAGAGTCAGAGACTCTCGCGTACGCATACGATTGGCAACTCGGGGTCGGTATTGGTCGGCGCCGATCGGCATAGCGCCTGTGGGCCTCCCTCGGATGTTCCCATGCTCCAGACCATGATCTTGCCGGACTCACAGTCGATCGCGCCCTTTCCGACCACGACCTTGGCACCCTCCAGGGTTTCTGGTTCGGTGCGTTCGACGTTGTAGGCGATATGAGTGATGTTGCGCGCTTGTTCGTACTCGGCGTCCATTGCCACCAGCCCGAGTCGCTCACCGGCATCTGACCGCTCCTGCAAGTAGCTCCCGAGCGTCGACCTGTCTTTGGCATCGTCGTCGAAACGCTCGCCGACCCCATCGACGGAGAACCAGGCGAATCGGTTCGCCGGTGCGATGAACTCGTCGACGCGACCTTCGATATCTCCCGAGTTGAAGGCCTCGAAGAACCCGATGACCAGGCGCCCGACGGCGTCGGGTCCGCAGCCGTCAGGAGCATCACTCTGTCCGATTGCCACGAACCCCGACGCCTCGGCTCGCGTGTCGTCGCTACTGGAGCAACCAGTGGCACACATCGCAAACGTCAACGCAGCAACAAACAGCAACTTCACCCTAAAATCATCGCACAGAACGCCAAATAGGTTGCACGAACGAGCATTCCGAGAAGTACTCGGAAATGGCACTGATGCGCTCGCTCAGTCGAACACCGACCTCGGCCGCCATCCGCCGGACGTACCGCGCCATCTGCCGGATAGCGCGAAGAGGCGTTTGCCCATATTGGAGTATTGAGCCCGTCAACTGTCCTCTGGAGCGCGTGAGTAGTTGGGTGGAGCAGAGCCCTGACGTTTCGTCGCTCGAATCCCTGCGGTGCCCGCAGCCATCAAACCGCCGCCAGCGCCGAGCCAGAGTAGGAAACCTGTGAGTGGCCGCGGCGTTGGTCCGGGGTACGGCGACTCGGCGGTGGCGTACGCCTCTTCGGGCGCTGACTGGTCCGGGTCATGAAGAAGCGCAACGGCATCATCTGTCACGTACGCAGCGCTGCCGGCGAGATCGAAGTAGTGCGCCGTCTTGGCCAGGCCGGAGGGCACAAGGACTATCCAGTTGATCAGGTAGGCCAGGAAGCCG
>JAAETH010000406.1 GCA_024228575.1 Actinomycetes bacterium | reverse complement strand
GGCGGTTCGGAGGGCTCGGTGGTCGAGATCGAGTCGGCGGCTTGGTCCGGCGACAACACCGTGACGTCATCGGCAGAGAACATCGTCGTCTGGGTTGGTGCGGTCAACTCGTCGGCAACGTCGACGCGATCGACGGCGCCCAGCTTCTGGGCCGCATATCCAAGAGTGATCGACCCGACGGCCAGACAGAGAACCACGGCTGAGTTGATGAGCAGAATGGCGCGTTGACGCGGAGTTCTGGTCCATCGAAGTCTCTGGCGAGGCACGGGGCCGAACGTACCAGCGCTTCACCGCAACCGGCAGTCGCCATGAAAGAAGAATCCGTCGCCGGACAACCTCGGAGGAAGGGATGCGCGAGACTCGGGCTGTGACAACGGAATCGATCTGGATCGACGACCGACTCGTACACCCCGACGAGGCCAACATCGGATTCTCCGACCACGGGATAACCGTGGGAGACGGCGTATTCGAGTCCTTGGGTGTCGTCGACGGGAAGGCCTTCGCCCTACAACGCCATCTCGACCGCCTACGTCGATCGGCCGGGACGATCGGCCTCGCTATCGGCCATGACGACGAGTCTCTTCGCGCTGCGGTCAACGCAGTGATCGCCGCCAACGACGATGTTGGCGTCATACGCATGACGGTCACCGGGGGCCACGCTCCACTCGGCTCGGCCAGAGGTGAGGGCCCATCGAGACTCATCGTCGCAGCAGCGCCGACGAGAGGTTGGGCCGAGACCACCGAGGTCGTCACGGTCGAGTGGACCCGCAACGAGAACAGTGCGTTGGCCGGTGTGAAGTCGACAAGTTATGCCGAGAACGTGGTGGCCCTGGCACGGGCGAAGGAGGCCGGCGCAACCGAAGCCCTGCTCGCCAACACCAGGGGCGAGTTGTGCGAAGGCACCGGCACAAACATCTTCGTCGAACTCGACGGCAGGCTCGCCACTCCCCCACTCGACTCTGGCTGCCTCGCCGGTGTCACCCGGGCACTCGTCATCGAAGGGCTTGTCGCTGCCGACATCGAGATCGTTGAGCAGTCCATCCCATTCGGGCACCTCGGGGTTTGCACCGAAGCCTTCCTCACGTCGTCGACACGTGACGTACAGGGAATATCTGCCATCGACGGGCGTCCGCTGGAGGCCCCGGGGCCGCTGACGAAGCTCGCGGCCCAAGCCCTCGACGACGTCCGCTCCGGAAGCCTTGATCCATGAGCCGCACGGAGGAGGCCCGAAGGGCCGACCAGAAGGCGAAAGACAAGCAATGAGCCGCACGGAGGAGGCCCGAAGGGCCGACCAGAAGGCGAAAGACAAGCAATGAGCCGCACGGAGGAGGCCCGAAGGGCC
>JAAETH010000405.1 GCA_024228575.1 Actinomycetes bacterium | reverse complement strand
GCCAAAGAACTTCGGCGGAGGTAGCAACAACCTCCTTGTCCGAAGAGGGTGGGGATGTATCCCCGACCGAGACCTCGACCTTCGAGATCGATGTGGGGGGCGACGACTGGTTCGCTCTCCATGTCAGTGGTGAAGTGGTCGGCGAGGATTCGGTCCCGATCACTACCGAACGGTCCTTCAACCGGGAGACATTCACTTTCGAAGCCTCCTATCCGCTCACGATCGCCATCGAAGCCAAGGACTTCAAGGAGGACGACAGCGGCCTGGAGTACATCGGTGAGGCCAACCAGCAGATGGGCGACGGAGGCATCATCGCCCAGATCGTCGACACAAGCACCGGCGAGGTCATCGCGGTCACCAACGACACCTGGTCGGTGATGGTGATCCACCGTGCACCAGTAAACCCTGATTGCGAGAAGGCCGCCGACCCCATCTCCACCTGCGAATGGGAGATAGTCGAGGCTCCTTCCGGCTGGACTGGGTCCGACTATGACGACAGCACGTGGGGTACGGCCACCGAGTGGACCGAGGCCGAGGTGTCCCCCAAGGACGGATACCACCAGATCAGCTGGGACCCGTCCGCTGAACTGATCTGGGGCTCGGATCTGGAGATCGACAACACCATCCTCCTGCGCTCATCAGTGGCCGCTACCGGGGGCGGGTTGGACCAGGAGACAGAAGCACTCGAAGCCGGTGATGAGCCGGACGATCCCGTCGAGGAGAGCACCGGAAACGACCCAATGGCGATCGCGAGCCCAGCGGTGGTCGACGGCGCTCTGCTTCCGGCGTTTGCCTGCGAGCGAAAGGACGATGGTGTCGAGGCTTCCATCCCGTTGGCCTGGAGTGGCGTTCCGGTCGAGGCCACCTCACTCGCCATCACCATGCACCACTTCCCCAGACCAGATGACACAACCGAGGTCAACTCCTACCTGACTCTGTGGGACATCGACCCTTCGGTGAGTGAGATCGCCCACGGTGAAGCAGGCGGGGGTGCATGGTTCCAGGGCTCCAACAAGGACGGGACGGCGATCTCCTACACATCACCGTGTTCCCCCGACCCCGACAGGACGCACGAGTACACCATCACCCTGTACGCCCTG
>JAAETH010000404.1 GCA_024228575.1 Actinomycetes bacterium | reverse complement strand
GATGTCGTCGGTGTCGGAACCCGCTGCGACCGCAGGACCCTTGACTTCTGGCACCGTCGCCGAGAACCGCGGAGATGGTGCGGCCTGGACGATGCCGTCGACCTCGATGAACGTTTCGCGTTCGACGTTGTGAGGGTGCTGCGGCGCTTCATCGAGCGACAGAACGGGCGCGAAACAGACGTCGGTGTGTTCCATGAGCTCGCACCACTCGTCGCGCGTCTTGCTGCGAAAGACCTCAGCCACGGTCTCCTTCATCGCCGGCCAATCGTCGCTCGAATGCTGGTCCGGGATATCCATCTGTCCCAGGCCCGACAACTCGAGCAGCAAGGCGTAGAACTGAGGCTCGATCGAGCCGATCGAGACGTACTCGCCGTCGGCGGTCTCATAGACGTCGTAGAACGGAGCGCCGGAGTCGAGCATGTTCGTCCCGCGAGGGCCGTGCATGCCCATGGCCTTGAACGAGAAGAACATCGACATGAGGGTCGCCGCTCCGTCGACCATCGCCGCGTCGACGACCTGTCCCACACCGGTGGCCCTGGCGTTGACGATGCCGCAAGCGATACCGAACGCCAAAAGCATGCCGCCGCCACCGAAGTCGCCGACCAGGTTCAGAGGAGGGACCGGCGCCTCACCGGCCCTGCCTATCGCACCGAGGGCTCCTGACAGAGCGATGTAGTTGATGTCGTGGCCCGCCGCGTTCGCGTAGGGACCATCTTGACCCCAGCCGGTCATGCGCCCAAACACCAACCTCGGGTTGCGGGCGAGGCAGACATCGGGTCCGAGGCCAAGCCGTTCCATGACGCCGGGACGGAATCCCTCGATGAGCGCGTCTGCCGACTCGATCAGTTCGAGAACGGTCTCGACACCCTCGGGGTTCTTCAGGTCGACTGCAATCGACCGGCGACCGCGAGCCAGAACGTCGATACCCCTGAGCGCTCCGGCGTTGGCGGATCGATCGACGCGAATGACATCGGCTCCCATGTCGGCGAGCATCATCCCGCAGAATGGCCCCGGTCCGATGCCCTGTAGCTCTACGACCCTGACTCCCTCGAGTGGTCCCACTTGTTCCTCCGTTGTGCGTGGCGAACTGATTGTCGAACGATGTCACCGCGCTCGCTGAGCGAGTCGGCGCATCTCGTCGATGTAGGACTCCCACAACGACCGTGGAAGATCGTGGCCCATGTTCTCGTAGACCACAAGCTCGGCTCCCGCGATGGCCTCCACCGTCGCCACACCCCCCGACACATCGATGAGGGTGTCGACACCGCCGTGGATGACAGAGGTCGGAGCGGTGATCGACGCCAGTCGTTGGGTGCGGTCACCGTCGGCGAGCACCGCCATGTACTGATGAGCCACACCGTCGGGGTGGAAACACCTGTCGTATTGAGCCTCGACGTAGGTCCGCGCCTCGCCGATGTCGAAGTCGGTGCTGGCGTACACGAGGCGACGCCGCAGGTCGTCCTCGACGTATTCGTCGCGATCGGATGGCGCCGGTTCCATGAGGGCGGCAAGAGCCTCCGGCGTCGACTGTCCGACTCCGGGGGCACCCGTGGTCGACATCACCGAAGTGATCGACAGGACCCGATCGGCATGGGTGTATCCCATCGTCTGAACGATCATGCCACCCATCGACATTCCCCAGACGTGTGTGCTGTCGACCTCGAGGGCGTCGAGCACCGCCATGCCGTCGGCTGCCATGTCGTGAATGCTGTAGGCGGTCGGGGCCGGTGTTTGGTTCACGATCGCCTCACGAACGGAGCCGATCGAGGGTGGAGCCGCCGAGGTCTTTGAGCTGAGTCCCACATCGCGGTTGTCGTAGCGGATGACGAAGAAACCCGCGGACACAAAACCGTCGCAGAGTTCGTCTCGATAGGCGATCATCTGGCTGCCGAGACCGTTCACCAACAAAAGCGCTGGATCTGTGGGACGACCAAAAGTCTCGTACTCGATTTCGTAGTCGCCGTTGGCGGTTCTCAAGGATCCGTCTCCTCTCGAGGTGGCTACATGCGGTCCAGGAGATCGCGACGCTTCGCCTCGAACTCTTCCTCGGACACAAGTCCCTTCTTTCGCAGTTCTTCCAGCTGAAGGATCTTGGCCGCAACATCGGTCTCGGTCGCTGGCGCGTGTTGGATGACACCCGAGCGGCGATCGGCCTGGCGCTCGATCTGCCGATAGATCTCGTTCTGAATGGCATCGGGCTTGCGCACGTTCGAGAAGCTCGATTGACCGCTCTCGCCCGCCGACTCGATCAGCAGATCTCCCGCTCCGATCATGCGCTCGAACAGGCCCTGCCGGAAGTTGATGTTGTCGATGCGGCCGATCGGCAACTCGACCCCGCGTTTCGTCACCACGCCGGTCCGGAAGATGAGCCGATCGCTCGACAACAAGAAGTACGTCGCCGTCCACTTGGCATAGACCACACCGAGGTTGAGGATGGCTGCCAACAAGAGCGCCCAACCGAACCATCCGACGTACTGGACGTCGATGACATTCAGCACCACGGCTGCCGCCAGGGCGGCTACCAGCAGGGCGGCGGACTGTGAGAACACCCACCAGTGAGGTTTGAGGTTGAGGACGAGCTCCTCGCCCTCGTTCAGGTAGCCATCAGGAAATGCCATGGCTGAAGGTTAGATCACGCCCAGCCGAGTTCGTCCAGTCGGTCATCATCGATGCCGAAGTGGTGTGCTATCTCGTGCAAGACGGTTATGCGAACCTGCTCGATCACCTCCCGATCGGTGGCACAAACAGCACATATTGTGTTTCGAAAGATGGAGATCCGATCGGGCATCACGGCGCCGGCGCCGTAGTCGATTCCGCGTTCGGTCAGAGGAATGCCGTCGTAGAGGCCCAGAAGACCGGGCTCGTCACCGTCACAGACAACAAACGCAACGTTGTCCATCGCATCGAACAGTTCATCGGAAAGCAGATCGAGTGCCTCCCCCACCAGTTCCTCGAACCGTTCGAACCCGATGAGCTCCATTCCAAGGACGGTAGCGTCCAGACCATGAGTGAGCGGAGAGAGCCAGAGCTCGATCCGTCGCAACAGGCGGCGGTAGACCATCCGTCGCCAACACTTCGCATCCTCGCTGGCCCCGGATCGGGAAAGACCCGAGTCCTCACCGCCCGTATCGCACGCCGAGCTCGCGACGAGATCGATCCGAGGCGATCGATGACGTTGACCTTCACGCGAAGGGCAGCAAACGAGCTGCGTCAGCGGCTGGCGGCCGCAGGCATCCGCGACCTCGGTCCTGTCGGAACGTTCCACTCGCTGGCTCTCCAGCAGCTTCGCCAACACCACATCGATCGCGGCCGAATGCCCCCTCGCATCATCGCCAGTCGGGTGGCGGTCCTGCGTACCCTCGCCGACAACCCGCAGCAGGCGCGAGCAGCACCGGCGGTCGAGACGGCGATCGCTTCGCGAAGCGATCCGAGCAACCACATCGAAGCCACTCTGCTCGAGCGGTACATCCAGCACAAACGGCGACAGAACATGATCGACTTCGACGACATCCTCGTCGAGTGCGCGCGCCTGCTCCGCGAGGACCGATCGTTCGCCGAAGCTCAGCAGTGGCGGTTCAGGTATTTCTTCGTCGACGAGTTCCAGGACGTGAACAGGGCCCAGTTCGAACTGCTCTTGGCCTGGCTCGGCGGCCGCGACGATCTCTGCGTGGTCGGCGACCCCGATCAGGCAATCTACGAGTGGAACGGGGCCGACGCTCGTTATCTGGTCGACTTCGAACGGTGGTTTCCCGAGGCCGCAACGGTCACACTCGACACAAACCATCGGTCGGCCGCCCCGATCGTCACTGCCGCTCAGGCGATTCTCGGCAAACGCGAGACCGTCGTCCGCCATCAGGTCGGAGCCCGCCCGACCATCACAGACCACCCCAACCCAGAAGCCGAAGCCGACGACGTCGCCGCCCGTATTCGGTGGGCTCACAGCCAGGGCGGGCGATGGTCGGATCATGCGGTACTCGCCAGGACAAACGCCCAGCTGGACGTCGTAGCCACCCGCCTGGCCTCGGCTGGGTTGCCCCATCGGATCAGGGCACGGGGGGCTCTGTCGAAGGACCCCGACGCGGTGGCCGTTCTCGACGCGCTGAAACGCTGCGGTCCGGCGTTTTCGACGACTCTGATCGACCTCGAACTCGAGAATGATGACACCGACGAGAACCAGCCGGTCTGGGCGGTCCTCGAACTCGCACGCGAGTACTGCTCACAGACCCAGGATCCTCACGGCAGCGGGTTCGCCGCCTGGCTGTTGACGGTACGAGCCGGCGATGTCGGATCCGACAACGATGTCGTCGACCTCGTCACCTTCCATGCGGCGAAGGGGCTCGAGTGGCCTCACGTCCAGATCATCGGCGCCGAGGAGGGTCTCGTGCCGATGAACGACAGCGCCGAGGAACGCCGACTGGCCTACGTGGCCGTGACGCGGGCCGAAAGGACCATCCACCTGTCGTGGTGCCACAGCCGACGCATCGGAGACCGAGAGAGGGAGCGGTCTCCGTCGCGGTGGCTCACCTCGATCGATGCAGGCGACCCTCTTCCGGTTCCCGCTGCCGCAGAGCAGAGAGAACACTTCCTCGCTCAGGCGCGTCGCCGCACCGATCCCGACCGGGATCCCGTCGTGCAGGCGAGACGCGAACGCCTGCTGCGATGGCGCGACCGCACCGCAAGGTCTCGTCGAATCGATCCAGAAGCCATCCTGCGCCACGAGGTCGTCTCAGACATCGCACGGTCGAACCCCCAGACCGTCGACGAGCTACGCGAGGCCAGCGGCCTGTCTGCGATGCGCCTCCGCCGAGACCACGAATCAATTCTGAAGGTGCTGCGCCCAGTCAGAAATCGATGAGAACGGGGGCGTGGTCGGAGGGCTGTGTGCCCTTTCTCGCGTTCCGGTCGATGAGGGCGAACGTGGATGCTTCGACAACCGACGGCGTCGCCAGCGTGAGGTCGATGCGCATTCCCTCGCGTTTGTGGAAGGCGCCTCCGCGATAGTCCCACCACGAGTACAGGCCGTCGTCTTCGTGGTGGGCTCGGAACACATCGGTGAGACCCCACTGGGCGAGTTCGTCGAGCCGGTTCCGCTCGGCCGCGGTCACGTGGGTTCCACCTGAGGTCCTGGCGACGTCCCAGACATCCATGTCGGCAGGGGCGATGTTGAAATCGCCGGCCACGACGACATCGTCGGATGGCGAGGCGATGGTGTCGACGTGTCGACGCAACCTGTCGAGCCAGTCGAGCTTGTAGACGTAGTGGTCGTCGTCGACGGCACGGCCGTTTGGAACGTACACGGAGGTGACCTTGACTCCCGCACACACCGCAGACACGAGCCGTGCCTCCTCGTCTGGTTCGATGCCTTCGGCGAAGTTCTCGTGGACCTCGTCGATGCCGACACGAGACAGGATCGCGACACCGTTCCACTGTCCTTGACCCACATGGACCGACTCGTATCCGAGCTCGGTGAAGTGGGCGTGGGGGAAGTTCTCCGTCGCCATCTTGGTCTCCTGGAGGCACAACACATCGGGCGACGCGTAGCCGAGCCATTCGTCGACACGTTCGAGGCGAGCGTTGAGCGAGTTCACGTTCCAGGTGGCCAAGCGCATGGCCCGAGCCTATGAGCCGGGCACGACAGCGACGTCTTCGACGACCGTGTTAGTTCTTGGACGCCGACCTCTTGCGGGTAACCGTCCTCTTCGCCGGCGCCTTGGTCGTTCCCGCCTTCTTCGTCGCGGCCTTCTTCGCGGTTCGTTTGCGACTCGAGGCCTTCTTCGCGCCCTTGTCTGTGGGCGCCTCCTGGGCGGTGGTCTTCTTCGCGCTGCGACCTACCGGGACCTTCTCCGCCGTCTGCTTCTTGGCAGCGGTCTTCTTCGCAGCCGTCTTCTTCGCAGCCGTCTTCTTCGCAGTGGTCTTCTTGGCAGCGGTCTTCTTGGCGGTCGTCTTGGCGGTCGTCTTCTTCGCTGCGGTCTTCTTGGCGGCCCTCTTGCGTTTGACCGGGGCCTTTCGTGGTGGTTTTGGCGTCTCGTCGTTGGGGACAAGGGCAAGGTCGATCGCGTTCCGCGCCGGATCGGTGGACTGGACGATGAACTCGACCGAGTCGCCGACCTCGAGAACATCGCGCGCGCTGCGAGGGGGAGGGTCGCCCATCAAGCGGAGGGGGACGTAGCAGGTGGTCGACCCGACCTTGGCGTAGGCACCGTGGGACGTGAACGAATCGACGATGGCCGTAACCGTCGAACCGGGCAGGTTCGACGCCACAAACGCAACGAACTCGGCAGGCTGGTTGACGGTCGGCTTGTCCGCTGTTTGGGCAGGCGATGCCGGAGGCATGGGCACATCGGATTCGCCCGACTTGTCGCCGACCTTTCGGGTGCGTCGCCGCGTCGACGCCTTCGGCGGCTCTGGCACCGAAGCTTCTGGGGCACTCGGCGGAGGGCTCGATTCCTTGCGTTTGGCATCACGAACCGCACGGCGGCTGGTAGCCCCTCGCACCGGGGCCCTGTCGACGAACACCCACCCGACAGCGGGAACCGGCTTGCCACCCACCAGGCGACCCTCCTCGAAGAGCCAGTCGTGGTCACCATGAAACTCTTGGAACGAATCGTTGGACAGGACTCGAGCATCGGCCTTGATGGCGACCCTCAAGATGAACGCGTCTCCGCGACCGATCGCACCGGCGGGCGGCGTGATCAGCCAACCGGAATCGACGAGCTTCTCGTATCTCCCAAGCTCGGACTTGTCGATCCGGTTCGGGAACGAAGCATCGACCATCACAACAACGTGATCGTGAGGTCGTTCGACCAGGAACTCCTTGACGGCCTCCTCGAGTTGTTTGAGAGAGGGCGTCTTGCGGCCCTCTGTCGCGATGTTCGAGCCGTCGACTACCAGATGTGTGGTCATGTGTGAGGCCAGGGTAGCTTCGTGCGCCATGACCAGACCGGTTGTCCTGTTCGATCTCGGGGGTGTCATCACCACCAGCCCCTTCGAGAGATTCGCCGAATACGAGAGTCGCGTCGGGCTTCCACCCGATTCGATTCGTACTATCAACGCGACCAATCCCGACACGAACGCATGGGCGAAACTCGAGCGCAACGAGGTCACGGCCGACGAATTCGTCAACATCTTCAACGCCGAAGGGCTGGCTTTGGGCCTGGAGGTCGATGGTCGCGAAGTGCTCGACTGCCTCAGCGGTTCGATCCGATCTCAGATGGTCGAGGCACTTGACCGCCTCGTCGGCGCGGGTGTGAGGATCGGTGCGATCACGAACAACGCGTCCGTGGGCGAGGGCGCTTCGATGGCTCGCAACTCGAGCGGTGCCTCACAGATGCGAGAGGTCCTCGATCGCTTCGAGGTCGTCGTCGAGTCCTCGAAGGTCGGCGTTCGCAAGCCGAGCCCCGAGATCTACACGATGGCGTGTGAGATGATGAGGGTCGAAGCAACCGACGCCGTCTACCTCGACGACCTGGGGATCAACTGCAAGGCTGCCCACCAACTCGGCATGATCGCCATCAAGGTCATCGATCCCGACGAGGCCCTCACCGAGCTGAGCACACACGTAGGCGTCGATCTCATCTGAGTGGAAACAGGGTTCGCCTAGAGCTCCCCCATGAGCTTCTCGAACTCGTGCTGGTGCACTCCGAGCGATCCACATGCCGGGCTTCCCGATTCGGGCCGGCCCACCAGTCGAAGATCTGCGATGGGAAGCTGTCCGTCGTCGACCCGACCACGGACAAATGCCCACGCACCCATGTTCGCCGGCTCTTCCTGAAGCCATACGACCGAGGTCGCGTTCGGATACTGCGCCATCAGTTCGGCGACCTGATCCTCTGGCCATGGGTACAGCTGCTCGAGCCGGATGATCGCCAGCCTTCGCCCGGTCGAGTCTCGATGCGCCATGGCGTCGTACGCAACCTTGCCCGAGCACAAGACGATGCGCTCGACCACTGCCGGATCCGAAACACCAGGGTCGTCGAGCACCGGCATCCAACCGCCGGTCTCGAGCTCGGTCACGGATGAACGTGCCGCCTTGCTGCGCAGCAGCGACTTGGGAGTGAATATGACAAGTGGACGTTCGTTCTTGGCCTTCACCTGACGTCGAAGCAGGTGGAAGAATTGAGCCGCGGTCGTCGCATTTGCGACCGTCATGTTTCCCTCGGCACAGAGCGTGAGGAACCGCTCGATGCGTGCCGAGCTGTGCTCGGGTCCCTGGCCCTCGTAGCCGTGGGGCAGGAGCATCACCAGGCCGCTCTTCTGGTTCCACTTGTCTTCGGCGGCGGCGATGAACTGATCGATGATGATCTGGGCGCCGTTGACGAAGTCACCGAACTGGGCCTCCCACACCACGAGGGCACTGCGGTCGATCAGGGAGTAGCCGTACTCGAACCCGAGTCCCGCGTACTCCGACAACATCGAGTCGTAGATCCAGAACGGCGCCTGATCGGCCGCCATCTCTGCGAGCGGCACGAACTCGGTCTCGTCGACATGATCGACCAAGACCGAGTGACGGTGAGCGAAAGTGCCGCGGCGCGTGTCCTGTCCGGTGATGCGAATAGGTGTGTGATCGAGCAACAGGGTTCCGTACGCGAGGATCTCGGCGAGCCCCCAGTCGACCTGACCACCCTCGTACATCTGACGCCTGGCAGAGAACTGGCGGGCGAGTTTTGGGTGGGGAGCAAAACCCTCGGGATACGCATCGAGGGCATTGTTGACCCGGTCTAGCACCGAGCGCTCGACGCCGGTATCGATAGGAGTGAAGTCAGCGACGAACGCTTCGGGCGGGACCGAGCGCGGCTGCTCGTCTGGGGCCGAGGCCCTGGTGCTGTCGAGCACGACCTGGAGCCAGTTCGAGAACTGCTCCAGCTCGGCGTCTGCCTCATCGGCCGTGATGTCGCCCCGATGCACCAGAGCGTTCGTGTAGTGCTGGCGTACCCCGACATGACGGTCGATGCGCTCGTACATCAGTGGCTGGGTGTAGGACGGATCGTCACCCTCGTTGTGCCCCTGACGCCGGAAACACACCATGTCGATGACGACATCCTTGTTGTACTCCTGGCGGTACTCGAACGCCCAACGCGCCACACGAAGAACCGCCTCTGGATCGTCACCGTTCACGTGGAAGATCGGCGCCTGAACCATCTTCGCGACTTCGGTCGCATAGGTGCCAGAGCGCGATTGTTCTGGCAAGGTCGTATAACCCACCTGGTTGTTGATGACGATGTGGACGGTGCCACCAACCCGGAAGCCGGGTATGCGAGACGTGTTGAGCGTCTCGGCGACAACACCCTGTCCGGCAAAAGCCGCGTCGCCGTGAACCAGCAGCGGCAGAGCTGCGAACGAGCCGTCCTGTTTGAGGCCGTCCTGCAGGGCGCGGACCACCCCAATAACAACGGGGTCGACGGCTTCGAGGTGGCTCGGGTTCGCCACCAGCGTTACCGGGATCTGCGACCCGGACCGCGCCGAGAACATGGTCTTGGCACCGAGGTGATACTTGACATCGCCCGTGCCCTGGATCGTGTCGGGGCTGACGTAGCCCTCGAACTGACGGAAGAGCTCCTCATATGACTTGCCCATGATGTTGGCGAGCACGTTGAGCCGACCCCGGTGAGCCATACCCATGACCACGTGAGCCATCCCGGCATCGGCTGCCGACTCGATGACGGCGTCGATCAGTGGGATGGCAGACTCGGCGCCTTCGATACCAAATCGTTTGTGGCCCACATATCGGCGCCCGAGGAATGTCTCGAACGCCTCGGCCTGGCTGAGCCGAAACAGCAGGTGACCCCGATCGCGTTCGGAGAGCGGCTCCTTCTTGACCTCGACCTTCGACTGGATCCAGGATTTCTCGTCTGCGTCCTGGATGTGCATGTACTCGACGCCGATCGTTCGGCAGTAGGCGTCGCGCAACACACCGAGCATGTCTCCGAGAGTCAGCCACTCCGTCCCGCCGAGGTCGTCGGTCAAGAACTCGCGATCGAGATCCCATATCGTCAGGCCGTACGTAGCCGGGTCGAGTTCGTCTGGCATGGGCCTGTCCTGCAGGCTGAGGGGATCGAGGTCTGCGATGAGATGGCCGCGCACCCGGTACATCTGCACCAGCTTCCGCACCTGCATCTGCTTCTCGAGCATCGGAGAGATCGAGCGGTGGGGATTGATGTCGCGCCGCCACTTGACCGCTGCATAGGGCACACCGAGCGAGTCGAAGAGGCGCTCGTAGAACTCGTCACCGCCGAGCAACAACTCGTGCACACGACGAAGGAACATGCCTGACTCGGCGCCTTGCACAACGCGATGGTCGTAGGTGTTCGACACCGTGATGACCTTGGACACCCCGACCTCGGCGAGGGTTGTCGGGTCAGAACCCGAGAACTCGGCCGGAAAGTCGATTGCGCCCACGCCGATGATGGCGGTCTGGCCTGGCATGAGGCGCGGAACCGACTGAAGGGTGCCGATACCACCGACGTTGGTGAGCGACAGGGTTGTTCCGCTGAAGTCGTCGACGGTGATCTTGTTGCTCAAGGTGCGGCTGACGAGGTCGTTGTACGTGTCGACGAACGACTTGAAATCGAGTGTGTCGGCATCCTTGATACACGGAACCATCAGGCCGCGCGAACCGTCGCGCTTCTCGACGTCCACGGCCAGACCGAGGCCGATGTGTTCGTGTCTGACGACACCAGGTTTGCCCTGCTCGTCGCGATCGAACGTATTGCGCATGGCAGAAACAGACGCAGTTGCTTCCACGATGGCGTAGGCGATGAGGTGGGTGAACGACACCTTGCCCTGGCTGGTACGCCCGAGATGCCCGTTCAGGATCTTGCGGTTGACCTCGAGCAACTTGGCCGGCACCTGACGGTACGAGGTTGCGGTTGGCACCTCGAGGCTCGACTCCATGTTCGAGACGATTCGGGCAGCCGCTCCGCGAAGGGGTTCGATTTCGGGGCCCGTGACCGCAGTCGCAGCAGGCGTTTGGGCTGCAACGGGTGGGGAGGGCTCGCTGCCCACAGGCTCGGGCCAACTCGACGTACCGATAGTCGCATCGATGGCGGGTTGATCGGATTCGCCGTCGATGGCACTTTGGCGGGCCGCCGTCTCGCCGCCAGTGTCGAAGTACTCACGCCACCGGGGATCGACGGCGCCAGGGTTGGCGCTGTAGGTCTCGTACATCTCGTCGACCAACCACGAGTTCGGGCCCAGCTGCGATGGTTCGTCATTCACGGGCCAGATGGTACCGACCGGCCGAGCGACCCGCCTGATGGCTGCTCGGGCCGATAGCTTGGCGGATTGGCTCGATCCCAGGAGGATGCCCCGTGAGCGAGTTCATCTTCACGATGCACAAAGTGAATCGTTTCTACCCGCCCGACCGCGATGTGCTTCGCGATGTGACGCTGGCGTTCTACCCCGGCGCCAAGATCGGAGTTATCGGCCACAACGGCTCGGGAAAGTCTTCACTGTTGCGGATCATGGCCGGTCTCGACGATGGCTATACGGGCGATGCCCGCCTCACACCCGGGTTCACGGTTGGATATCTCGAACAGGAGCCGCAGCTAGACCCCGAAAAGGACGTCTACGGCAACATCATGGATGGTGTGGCCAAGGTGCAGGGCCTCATCGACCGATACAACGAGGTCATGGCCATGTGGGCCGACCCCGACGCCGACTACGAGAAGATCGGCACCGAGCAGGCCGCACTCGAAGCCAAGATCGAGGCTGCCGACGCATGGGACGTCGAGCGACGAGTCGAGATCGCCATGGACGCTCTGCGCGTCCCCCCTGCCGACGCCGAGGTCACCAACCTCTCCGGTGGCGAGAAACGCAGGGTCGCCCTCTGTCGCCTGCTGTTGTCACATCCCGACCTCCTCCTGCTCGACGAGCCGACCAACCACCTCGACGCGGAATCGGTCGCCTGGCTCGAGAGGTTCCTGAAGGACTACACCGGCTGTGTCATAGCGGTGACCCACGACCGCTACTTCCTCGACAATGTTGCCGGATGGATCCTCGAGGTCGACCACGGCAAGACGTTCCCGTACGAGGGCAACTATTCGGGCTGGCTCGATCAGAAGCGCAAGGCTCTCCAGGTCAAGGAGAAACAGGAGTCCGCCATGCAGCGCACCCTGGCCCACGAGCTCGACTGGGTGAGGATGAACCCCAAGGGCCGACAGGCGAAGAACAAGGCCCGCCTCCAGGCCTACGACGAACTCGTGGCCAGGTCCAAGGAGATCCAGGAACAACAGTCGAAACTCGAGATGGTCATTCCTGCCAACCGACGTCTCGGCGACGTTGTTGTAGTCGCCGATCACGTGGCGAAGGGTTTTGAGGACAAGCTCCTCATCGAAGACCTCTCCTTCAACCTTCCCCCCGCAGGCATCGTCGGTGTCATCGGACCGAACGGTGCAGGCAAGACGACCTTGTTCCGCATGATCACCGGATCCGAGGAACCCGATTCGGGCTCGGTCACGGTCGGCCAGACGGTCGACCTCGCCTATGTCGATCAGTCTCGCGACACGCTCGACGGCGACGCCACCGTCTACGACGAGATCACGGGTGGCCACGACACCATCGTGCTCGGCGCCAGGGAGATGCACAGCCGCTCGTACGTCGCATCGTTCAACTTCAAGGGCCCGGACCAACAGAAGCGGGTCGGCGATCTCTCGGGTGGTGAACGAAACCGCGTTCATCTGGCCAAGGTCCTCAAGAGCGGCGGAAACGTCCTATTGCTCGATGAGCCGACCAACGATCTCGACGTCGACACCCTCCGTTCGCTCGAGGAGGCGCTGCTGGCCTACCCCGGTTGTGCAATCGTCACGAGCCACGATCGTTGGTTCCTCGATCGGGTCGCAACCCACGTTCTCGCCTTCGAAGGTGACTCTCAGGTGCGGTGGTTCGAGGGTAACTTCAGCGAATATGAGGAGTTCCGCAAGCGTGAATTGGGCATCGAGGCTGACCAGCCGATGAGAATCAAGTACAAGCCGCTGGCTCGATGACAAATCACACCCTTGAAATTTCACTGATGGCGCGAAAAAGGGGCTCTGACCAGCATATTCGCGCGGTTCGCGCGAGCATCCCGCGCGGCTCGCGCGACCATCACCCACTTGCGTGAACACGCGAACTAGGTTTCACCCTCGACTTCAGGTCGACGGTCTCTGGCGGGGCACGAACTACGGAGTGATATGGCAGCCAAGCAACAGGCAAGTATGAAGTGGACGAGTCGTGCGGTCTTGCGCACGATTGATGCGGGTAATTCTGCTTATTGCTCCCATTGCGACGAATTGATCAAGTTCCGCGCCAAGGTGCGCGCGTACCAGGTGATCTGCAACGTCTACATCAAGGGCAAGTGGGATCGCGTCGAACACTTCCATCAGGAGTGCTACGAGAAGGCCGAAGAGCCCTACGGCCCGCTGCCAGAGGAATAGGCCTCTAGCCCGCCGAGTACCAGTCCAGACGCTGCCACTCGGCCATTGGCGCGGGTCCGTCTGCTGTTTCGCGCGACCTCACCGGCAGCTTGCGTGGCGCCAGTCCGAGGCGGACACGTTCGAGGTCCATGGCCTTGCGGGACTCATCGAGTCGCAGCCTTGCGGCGCTCAGCGCTTCCACGGTGGATGGGTCGCGCGGGTTGTCCTCGTAGGCGATACGGCACTCGGCCAGATGCTGGAACGCCTCGTCGAAGGCGTCATCGAGCGCGATTCGTTGCAATTCAGCACCCATTCAACAGACGGTACCGCCCAGAGCGCCCGTTGTGCCCGCGTCAGCCTTCTTGCTGGATGGCCTGCCAGAGGTGCATGGGCTCGCCCTCTATCTTGCGCACCGCTGACTCGGGAAGCTTGCGAGGTGACAGCCCCAAGCGGTCGCGCTCGGCGTTCATCGCCTTCCTGGCTTCCTCGAGTCGATCCCTCGCCGCGGCGAGGGCTGTAACTCGCTCGGGGTCGCGAGGGTCGTCGTCGTAGGCCATTCGACACCCGGCAAGGTGCGTCAGAGCGTCATCGAAGGCAAGGTCGAAAGGCGTTCGATCTTCGGTCGATTCCTCACTGGTCATGGGTGTCCCTCAAATCAGAGAATCTGCGACAGAAACAGCTTGGTGCGATCTTCGGTCGGATTCGTGAAGAAGTGCTCTGGGGTTCCGACCTCGACGATCTCGCCGCTCTCCATGAAGATGATACGGTCGGCGACCTCGCGGGCGAATCCCATCTCGTGGGTCACGACGATCATGGTCATGCCAGAGCGAGCGAGACCCTTCATGACGTCGAGCACTTCCTTGATCATCTCCGGATCGAGCGCCGATGTCGGCTCGTCGAAGAGCATCACCCGGGGCTCCATCGCCAACGCGCGAGCGATAGCCACGCGCTGCTGCTGACCGCCCGAGAGCTGACCAGGAAACTTCTCGGCCTGCTCGGGAATGCCGACCGTTTCGAGCAACTCCATGGCCTTGGCCTCGGCGTCGGCCTTCGGCACCTTGCGAACCCAACGAGGGGCCAGGGTGATGTTATCGAGCACCGTGAGGTGCGGGAACAGGTTGAATTGCTGGAAGACCATTCCAACTTCGGAGCGGATCTTCTCGATGTTGCGAGTGTCGTTGGTCAGCTCGACACCATCGACGACAATGCGTCCACCCTGGTGTGCCTCGAGGCGATTTATACAGCGGATCCAGGTCGACTTTCCCGAACCCGAAGGGCCCAACACAACGACCACCTCGCGTTCGGCGATGGTGGCGCTGACACCCTTGAGAGCTTGGAAGTCGCCGTACCACTTGTCGACGGCGTCGCAGACGATCATCTCAGCGGTGGAACTGGCATGAAGAGTCATTGCATCGGTCATCGGGATCCGACCCCCAGCTTCTTCTCGAGCTTCTGTGAATACTTTGACATCGCGTAGGAACCGATCCAGTAAATCAGCGAAACGAACAACAGACCCTCGCGCTTGTGACCAACGAAGTTGATCGGCGAGCTCTGGTTCGGCACGACGTTGTTGGCGATCCTCAGGAAGTCGAAGATGCCGACGATGGCGAACAGCGAGGTCTCCTTGTACGAGGAGATCGTCTGACCGACGAGCGGTGGGATCGACACTCGCAGCGCCTGAGGCAAGACGATGAGGCCCGTGCGCTGCGCCGTGGTGAGGCCTGTGGCATCGGCAGCTTCGTATTGCCCTCTTCGGACCGACTGCAGACCACCGCGGACGTTCTCGGCCAGGTAGGCAGACGAGAACAGAACGAGACCGACGATGACCGCCCCATGCTCAGCAACCTCCATGCCTTCGGGCAAGAACAGCGGCAGCATGATCGAGAAGAAGAACAGCACGGTGATGAACGGAATGCCGCGCACCACCTCGATGAATGTCGTAGCCAACAGCCTGAAGATGGGCAACGACGATGTTCTGGCCAGGGCGAGCAGCACCCCCAGCGGGAACGAGAACATGAGACCGAACACCGCAGCGAAGATCGTGAACATGAACCCACCCAAGAACGAATCGGAGCGGATGTTCAACGTCGACGCTGAGTTGATCAGTGTGACGAAGTAGTGCATGACCCCGAGCGTCAACAGCCATCCGATGACGAAGGTTCGACGCTTGGCGAACTCGCCCGCGAAGTTGTTGGCGACCAGCGCAAACGCAGCCAGAAACACGAAGCTGAGGCGCGCCTTTTGAAGCATCGAGAACCAACCGAAGAAGCCTCCGACGAACGTGAAAACCGCTACCAGAAGAAGCACAAACGCCAACGCTCGACCGATTTCGCCCAAGCTCGGATTCGTCAGGGTGAACAACACGGCACCGCCGATCACGGCAAACGCAAGGTACATCGGCAGGTCGGTCGTCCAGACATGGGCCCAGTCGATGTCGGGGTCGCGCAGAACCACCCAGAACACGAAGAACGGCAATAGCCCCCAAAACGTCAGCGCCAACGGCTTCAGCAACGGCCAACCACGAACCGCCTTGCCAACGAAGTAGGACACGCCGAGCAGAACCCACATGACCGTCCATGGAAGCCGGGTCGACATCGCCACCAGCGAATCGGGGTCGGCGTAGTGCGTACCTTCGGCAGGGCTGCCGTTGTAGTGACCGTAGCGGACGACCCACAGCGAGCCGACGATAACGCCAAAGCCGGCATAGGTGAGGTTGACAGTCCTGACGAATGTGTTTCGTCGTCGATCACCCAGGCCGAACCATATGGCGGCGCCGGCGCCGATCAGGATGGCCGCGAGGGCAAACCACGAGATCCGGCTTCCAAGCCCCGATGCCCACGAACCCCTGATCAGTTCGAGGTCCTCGTCGATCAGGAACTCGCCGTTCTCGTCACGCTGCAGTTGCCCCTGCACGGCGAGGGCCGCGGCCAACAAGACGGCTCCTCCACCGAGAAACCAGGTGGAGATGCGTCGGGCCGAAACATAGCCGTCTGGCGACCAGAGCCCGGCCGACAGGCCGGAGAGCGACAGCACGATTCCGAGTGACACCCAAACTCGAACATACTGATCGAGCGGGTAGGCGAAAGTCATGTAGAGCCGCAGGTTGGCCCTGACGGCGTCCCAATCGCGTTCGGGGTTCTCGAAAGCGAAGTTGACAAGTCCGCGGAAGGCGAAAACCAGCAACAGAGCGAAGAGGACCGTCAGGACGCCATTGCCAATGGACGAGAACAGGTTCTTGCGAATCCATTCGCCTGGCGGCAGGCTCGGCTGCTCTGGTGGCAGGGCGACGACTTCTTCGGCTTCTTCGACTGTGATCATGCCGCTCATGTCAACGCTCCACGATCTTCATGCGCACGTTGAACCAGTTGACGACGACCGAGATGCTCAACGAACAGGCCAGGTAGAAGAGCATCCACAGTGCGATCACAGACAACGCCTTGCCCGACTGGTTCAGCAGGGTGTTTCCGATACTCACGACGTCGGCGTAGCCGACGGCGATACCGAGCGAGGTGTTCTTGGTCAGGTTCAGATACTGGTTGCCCAGTGGCGGCAGGCTGACCCTGAATGCCTGGGGCAAGATGACCTGACGCAGTGACTGCGCCCTGTTCAAGCCGATCGCCGAGGCTGCTTCGCTCTGCCCCTTCGGCACCGCCAAGATGCCACCCCTGACGATCTCGGCGATGAATGCCGCCGTGTACAGGGTGACACCGAGGAACATGGCCGCGAAGCCCACGGTCATGGTGAGGCCCTGGGGCCCGTATTTCAGCAGGGTTCCCTCACCTTCGATGGTCGGCATCATGGCATCGACGGGCTGGCCAGAACGCCCGTCGCCGAACTTGTCGGCGAGGAAATGCCAGAAGTCGGAACCCGAGTTGACGATCCAGCTCGACAGACCGGGCCAGAGCACCATGAGGAAGAGCAGGCCGATCACGCCGCCGACACCGGCAAAGATGATTCGGAAGATGTCGTCGTCGGTCAGCTTCGCCAAGCCGGCCGGAGTTCGCTTGCTGTCGAGGAACCGGCGAATCCAGCTGGCCGCGCTGAACACGACAAGCGCCGACAACAGCAGCTGCATCAAGATCTGGGGAATGCTGTCCCATGCGTCGCCGATCGATCCGAAGACCCCGGACAGGAATCCCCACATCGGATGGGCGAACCACCCGACGATGGCGAACGCAGTGAGCACACCGAGGGCCCACAGGTTTGGGTAGGTGATGCGCCCTGTCGACTCCTGGAGCCGCACCCGGTTGCGGTGCACGAAGAAGCCGACGACGGAGCCGATGACCAGAAAGACCGCCCACTGATAGAAGCCGTCGGCGACGAAGACTCGAGGCAGCGAAACACCCTTGGCCGAGATATATCCGAGGCCCCAGAGGAAGTCGGAATCCGCGGTCAGTCGGCCGAGACCGCCCAGCACGGCGGCGTAGATGAAGATCTGAACGATGACCGGGATGTTTCGCAGGGTCTCGATGTAGGCCGAGGCAGCCTTGTTGACCATCCAGTTTTGCGAAAGGCGGGCGACGCCGATCAGCACACCGAGGATGGTGGCCACGAACATGCCTGCTACCGCGAGCCGCAGCGTATTGACAATGCCGACCCACAGCGCACGACCACCGGTGTCGGGATCGGAATCGATGCCCTCAGAGATATCGAACCCCTGGTTGATGTTCAGGAAGTCGAAGTCGGTGGCAATGTCTTTGGCTTCGAGGTTGTCTCCTCCCACGATGGCCAAGAACGCGAGAGCGCCGACGACCAACACCAAGGCCGCGACTTGAGCGAACCACTTGACAATGGTCGTGTCGCGATACCAAGGAGGCTTGGTTGCTTGGGTCGACGCAAGCGTCGAAGTGCTGGTCACCCGCTGTTCCCCCATTAACTCGATGTTGTTCAGGTAGTGGCAGCGGAGCTGGGGAAATAGGTCCCCAGCTCCAAAGTCACCACCTGAGCCGACTGGCCATACAGACAGTCAGATCAGGCGCGCTCGATCAGGAGATCAGCGAGCCGGTGGTGCGTAGATGAGACCACCGTCGAGCCAACCTGCGTTGGCCGAGCCATCGCGAACCAGGCCGACCGGGCCGAGGTTGCGCGTATAGATCTCGTCGTAGTTGCCAACCTGCTTGATGGCCTGGAAGAAGGCGTCAGCCGGGAGGCCCATGGCAGTCTGACGCTCGCCCTCGCCACCCAACAGACGACCAATCTCGGCGCTCGGCGGGTCGGCGACCATGGCATCGGCATTCGCCGAGGTGAGGCCGTTCTCGTCAGCGATGATGGTGGCGTAGACGGCCCAGTTGACGGCGTCTGCCCACTTCGAGTCGTTCTGAGCGTAGGTCGGGCCCAACGGCTCCTTCGAGATCGGGGTAGCCGGGAAGATGATCCAGTTTTCACCGGCAGGTTCCTGCACGGCCTTGCGGCCGACGAGACCCGAACCGTCTGTGGTGATCACGTCACAGGTTCCGTCGAGGAATGCCTGAACGACCGCGTCGTACTCCTCGAACGGGCCACCAAGGGTGATCGAGATGCCTGCGGCGTCGGCGGCGTCGGCGATGTTCTTCTCGGTGGTTGTTCCCGCGTTCATGCAAATGGTCAGACCGTCGAGGTCATCGATGTCCGAACCGGCGCTGAAGCCGTCGCTCTCGCGACCCATCATCTGCTGGCCGTCGTAGTAGGTGGTCGGACCAAAGTCCATGCCGATCTCGCTGTCTCGGCTCTGGGTCCAGGTGGTGTTACGTATCAGGACATCGACGTCACCGGTCTGAACAGCGGTGAAGCGCTCGGCTGCGGTGAGGGCGACGAAGTTGATCGCCTCGGCGTCGCCGAGAACGGCGGCTGCCACTACACGGCAGTAGTCGGCGTCGAAGCCCTTCTGGCTGCCGTCTGGCTGGGTCTCGGAGAAGGCCACGGCTGCACCCGAGACACCACAGTTCAGGGTGCCGCGGGAGATGACGGTGTCGAGGATGCTTCCGCCGTCCTGGTTGAGTTCAACGGTGGTGTCGGTGCTCTCGGCTGCGGTCGTTTCGGCCGAGCCTTCATCTGAACTGTCGCTATCGCCACAGGCACCGGCTACGAGACCGAATGCGAGTATTGCGGCGAGCAACTGCAAAAGCTTGCGGTTACGCATGCAGGGTTCCCTCCCTTTTGTCGACACAGCATCTTTGCCATGTCGGTTCGGTCGGACACCATATGCCACATTTCACAGGCTGTCGTCAGTTCTTTTGAACACTCACACTCTGTGGCCGCAGAACCACCAAGAGCACTTCCCAAGGATCATGGTTCAGCTCGACGATCGGCCTATGCTCGGCGAGGCATGGCAGAGGAGCGAGACCACGAACAAGCCGCACGCGTGGCCACCGAAACCGGCCAGCTCCTCGTCGAGGTTCGCAGCAAACTCTTCTCTCTCGGACTCGGTTCTTGGCGAATCGGCGACGAGGGCGACCGCCGCGCCCACGACTTCATCGTCGACGAATTGAGTGCAGCGTTTCCCGACGACGCGATCCTCAGCGAGGAAGGCCGCGACGATCGCACCCGACTCCAGAACAAGAGAGTCTGGATCGTCGACCCACTCGATGGCACCCGCGAGTTCGGCGAGTACGGCCGAACCGACTGGGCGGTACACATCGCCCTCACAGAGAACGGGAGGGCTACAGCGGGTGCGGTAGCGCTTCCCGACCTCGAGACCACCCTGTCGACCCACGACCCACCACAACTGCCAGAGCGCGCCGAGGGCCCTCCCCGACTGGTCGTCAGCCGAAACCACCCCGCAGCAGCTGCCGTCATCGTCGCGAGGGCGCTCGGCGGGCAACTGCTGGCGCTCGGATCGGCCGGAGCCAAGATGGGCGCCGTCGTCCTGGGTCATGCAGACATCTACGCCCACAGCGGTGGGCAGTTCGAATGGGACAACTGCGCACCTGCCATCGTCGCCGAAGCGGCCGGCCTGCACGTCAGCCGCTGCGACGGATCACCCATGCGATTCAACTACCCGGACCCATGGTCCCCCGAGTTCGTGTTCTGTCGACAGGAGTTCGCCGAAGAAACCATGGACGCGCTGGCGGCAGCGATCCGTCAGCGCTGACAGCGCTGACAGCAGCCGTCGCCGAGAACAGATGGAGAGTTCGACATGGAACCGACGCTCGAGCTGAAGACCACCCGGTACGAGGTCGCCGACGGAGTGGCGACTCTCACGCTCTCGAGACCTCACCGCCACAACGCGTGGACCGGCCGGATGCACACCGAATACCGGCACCTGCTCGCCTGCGCCGAAGCCGACCCGAACGTGCGGGTCGTGATCGTCACGGGGGAAGGCAGGGCCTTTTGTGTCGGCGGCGACGCAAAGGCGCTCGGCGACCATGCGCAGAGAGGTGCCTACGACGCCGGAACGGGCCCCGACATCGACGACCCCGGCTACGGCGTGCGCCCCGAGTTCGACACGGACTTCGCGTTCCAGTTCGCCCTGACGACACCAATAGTCGCCGCCGTGAACGGGGCGGCCGCCGGAGTGGGCCTCGCTGTCGTCGTCTACGCAGACCTGCGGTTCGCTTCGAAGGGGGCCAAACTCACAACCGCTCACGGCAAGCTGGGGCTTCCCGCCGAGTACGGCCTGTCGTGGATGCTCCCGCGGCTGGTCGGCCCCACACGCGCCAACGACATGTTGCTGTCCAGCCGGGCCGTCACTACCGACGAGGCCGCCGACTGGGGCCTGTTCAATGCGGTGGTCGAACCAGAAGAGCTGATGCCCACCGTTCGACGCTACGCACATGACCTCGCGTCACAGGTCGCACCGAGTTCGCTGAGGGTCACCAAACGCCAGATTGCGCTCGATCTCCTGCGAGACGTCGGCGCTTCTGTCGACGAGGCAGGTGTGCTGTTGAACCAGATGATGGGTGAAGCCGACTACCGCGAAGGTGTTGCTGCGCTCACCGAGAAGCGCCCACCCAGATTCTGATCATCGGGGTTCGAGCAGCGGAGCCTTGGCCTTTGCGTATGTGCCCTTGAAGACGACCTTGTCGGCCTCGAAATGGATCAGGTCGAGACCCCGCCACGACATCGGTTCGCCCTTCACATCGATGGTGCAGCGCCACGAAGCCATCACCTTCCCGGTGTCGGCATCGATGAACAGGTCGTCGTCGATGAACTTCATCTCGCCAAATGCACCCTCGAACTGTGGGCGGAACGCTTCGCTGACAGCGGAGAGGCCGACGTTGCGGCGACCGTTGAACTCGTCGTACACCCCATCGGGATGGAAATGGGCGATCACACCTTCGAGGTCGCCTCGATTGAAGGCGTCCATGAAGTTGGCGGTCAGCGAGGCGAGTTCGGTGCGTCGATCGGTGGTCACGGCTCAAACCTATTCAGACCTGCACACCGTCGCCAATCATCATGGTGAGGCATCGAAACCGCGACCTGCGAGACTCGTCGGTGTGAGTGTCGAAACCCAACACCCCCCAGATCTGGCTCACGGCACCTTCAGCACGTCTGCTCCCTGGCTCGTCGATCCAGAACAGATGCAGTGGCGTCGCGGCGTCGACAGTCTGCGAGACCGCACTCGACGCTCGGTTCCCGAACTCGTCAAGGCCAGGAGGTTTCCACCCCTCGGGCGCCTGGTCGAGACGACACGCCTCTTCGGATGGTCGGTGCTGCGCTGGAGATTGGGTGCAGGCCGCAAGGGCGGCAGCGAGTCGAAGGCGGACCTCAGCCACCGTCTACGGGTCTCGGCTGAACACCTGGGACCCACGTACATCAAGCTGGCCCAGATCATCTCGGCCGGCGAGGGCGTATTCCCCGACGAGTTGGTCGACGAGCTCAAGAAGTGCCGCGACCAGGTGAAACCCGAGCCCTTCGACACCGTCAGAGCAACCCTCGAGCGAGAACTCGGCCGCCCACCAGAGCACATCTTCGACTGGATCTCGCCGGACGCCCTGGCGGCGGCTTCGATCGCCCAGGTCCACGAAGCCCGACTTCGCACCGGCGAGGAAGTTGTCATCAAGGTTCAGCGCAGCACGGTGGGCGAACTGGTCGGCAAGGACCTGCGGACCCTCGCATGGCTGGCCCCATTCCTGATCGGTCGCATCCCCGTCAGCGCTCTGGCCAACCCGCCGGCACTCGTCGAGCTCTTCGCGGAAACCATCACAGAGGAGCTCGACTTCCGTCTCGAAGCCCAGAACCTCCTCGACATAGCATCGACGCTCGAGAAACTCGGCCAGACCGATTGGGTGGTGCCGAGACCCCATCCAGATCTCGTCAGCCCACGAATGCTCGTGATGGAGAAGGTCGAAGGGTTCGCGTTCGACGATGTGGCAGGCATCACCGACGCGGGCATCGACACCCACAAGGTGGTGCGAAACGTGATGGTCGCGTTCCTCGAGAGCGCCACCCTGCACGGCGTGTTCCACGGCGACTTTCACGGCGGCAACCTGTTCGTGCAACACGACGGCATGATCGCCCTACTCGACTTCGGTATCACCGGAAGGATGAACGAGTTCAAACGTCGTGCGTTCCTACGGCTGATGATGGGGGCGACATCGAACGACCAACGGGTGCAGATGGAGGCGATGCGCGACCTGGGGGCGTTGCCGCCGGACGCAGACATCGACGCGGTCATCTCCGACCTCGGCCTCGACCAGGCGGCGGTCGACCCCACCGCCCTCAGCCAGGAGCAACTGCTCCACGAGGTTCAACGGGTGGTGAAGGCCCTCCTGGGATATGGGGCCCGCCTACCAAAGGAGCTCATGTTGTTCACCAAGAACATGATCTTCTTGTCGTCGATGATCGGACGGCTCGCTCCCGACATCGACCTGATCGCCGAAATCCAGTCGATCGCAATGCACTTCGCAATGCGTCACGGCCAACAGCTGGCCAAGGACAGCGGAATCGCCGTCGACCCCGACGAGATCGACCTCACCGGGGTGAAGGCCTCGATGGGACTCGACTCCGATGTCGACTCACTGACATGGGCCGAGCTGAGGGCGCGGCGCGAAATCATCGTCAAACGAATGGGAGGAAACTGATGGGACCAATGTCTGAAGAAGACCGTCAGGAGTTCATGGCCGGACTCCACGTCGGAGTCATCGGGATTGCCGACGACGACCGGGGGCCACTGACCATTCCGGTCTGGTACTCGTACGAGCCCGGCGGCGACGTGATCGTGCTGATGGCACGCGACAGCCGCAAGGGTCGCCTCATCGAGGAGTCTGGACGATTCTCAATGTGTGCCCAACAAGAAGAATTGCCGTACAAGTACGTCATGGCGGAAGGACCCGTGACCGCGACGCGCGACGCGACGTACGACGACACCCTCGCAATGGCAACCCGCTACCTGGGCGACGAGTTGGGCAAGGGCTACGCAGACTCCATGGCTAGCGACTCGAGCTCCGTCTACTCGATGACTCCACAACGTTGGTACAGCACCGACTATTCGGGCTGAGGGCGCGGTGCCGGCCCAAGGTCAGGGTTGGCAGTTGGCCGGACGGTAATCACCGGCCCGCTCGAAGTCATCGCAGGTCAGATACCGCCCGTCGGCGCCTCGGCAGAGCGAAGAACTCACCGCCCAGCAGAGCCGCGATCACGTACAGGGCGTGTGGAAACGTGAGGAGGTCATCGAGCAGGAAGTCCCTGACAGTGCTCGTTCTTCGGTCGGTCTCCTCGAGCACACGAGCCACTAGAGGTAGTCCCACGAGCATGGGAGTCAAGACCGTCGACTAGCTTCGGCATAATGCGCCTCGTCATCGCCCGCTGCACGGTCGACTACGACGGTCGTCTTCAGGCCCACCTGCCCGAAGCCGTCCGCCTCCTGATGGTCAAGGCCGACGGATGTGTGGCCATCCACGCCGACGGTGGTGCCTACAAACCGTTGAACTGGATGAACGCGCCGAACCGTCTCGTCACCGACGACGACGGTTGGACGGTCACCAGCCCCAAGGGCGAAACACTGCGGATCACGATCCACGAAGTACTCGACGACACCGCACACGACCTGGGCGTCGACCCTGGACTGCGCAAGGACGGCGTCGAGGCACACCTTCAGGAGCTCTTGGCCCGCGACGTCGAGGTCTTGGGCGGGGGCTGGAAACTGGTGCGGCGCGAGTACCCGACAGACATCGGACCTGTCGACCTGTTGTGTCGCGACGACGACGGTGCTGCTGTCGCTGTGGAAGTGAAACGACGAGGCGAGATCGACGGCGTGGAACAGCTGACCCGCTACCTCGAGCGCCTCGACCGGGACGGAACGCTGCGTCCTGTCCGTGGTGTGTTCGCGGCCCAAGAGATCAAACCTCAGGCAAGGGTCCTGGCCGAATCGAGAGGCATCGCCTGCGTGACCCTCGACTACGACGCCCTGCGCGGCATCGAGTCCGACCACCTGACCCTGTTCTGAGTCGACGTCGCGTCGATACGGTGACCACGACGAAACCGGAGGAGCGGTTAACCCGCCGCTAATGGAGCCTTCCTAGCCTTCGCTTCATGGGATGGACTCATGTTCTGGCCGTCGTGGCGCTGGCAGCGACCTCATGCTCGGTAAGCGTGGTGCGCGATGGCGGCGACCCAGTCGACTGGGCGATCGACGCCATCGAGGACACCGAGGCCGGCTTGGCGGCCAAGGTCGGTCTGGATCTCGACGCAAGCTGTGAGGATCCCGGCGACCTCCACGATGGCGACACGTTCGATTGCCAGGCCACGAGCGAGACTGGCGAAGTGTTTCGTTTCCGTGTAGCCGTCACCGACGCCGACGACTTCGTGAACGGCTACATGGTGAACGGCCTCAACGTGTTGGACGGGCACTCGACCGAACTAGCCGTGCTCGGCGAGATCGAGGACGAGCTTCGCTTCACCCCCACCGACCTCGATTGCGGGGGCGACGTCATTTTCACGGATCGCGGTGATCCCGCATGCACTTTCACATCGCCCGCCGGCGAGACGCTCGAGGTGATTCTGGTGGTCGCCGAGGATGGGTCCGTCAGAACCGAGCTTCCCTACCCGGGCCCTGAACTGCAGGCTGTCGAGCTGATCGAAACCGACATGGCCGCCTCCCTCGGCATGGAACTCGTTGCCACGTGTCCCGCGCCTGCGGATGCCGAGACGGGTGAGACGTTCGAGTGCACAGCGGTCAACGCCGCCGGCGACGTGGTTGGCTTCGAGGTCGACGCCGCGGACGAGGGGGTCGATGTCGTGCCGACCAACGTGATCGAGATCGCAGCACTCGAGGGAGAACTGCTACGAAACTGGACGCAGGCAGGCGGGGCGCCCGACGACATGCCCTTCGATTGCGGCGAGGGGTGGGCGGTCATGGACGCCGAAGGAGCTATTGGGTGCACGGCGATCGATCCCCGGACCGGCGCCGACCACGACGCGAAGTTGTTCATAGACCTGGAGACCGGGGAGTGGAGTTTCGAGGTGGACGACAAACCGCGGTAGCGAGAATCGGGGGCCAATGGGGGACGACGGGGAGGCTCCAGGCGAGGCGAGATCGACGCCATGCGCGGTGTCGCGTCCGACCACCCCGCGCTGTTGTGATGCGGGCGGTTCTCAACTGGCTAAGACGCCAGTCCTAAGATCCTCCCTCATGTCACGCCACCGCATTGATTTCGTCCTCGGCCTCGGATTCCTGCTCGCCCTTCTCGCAGCCTGTAGCGGCTCCGTCGAGTTCTCGATCGGCGGTGATTCGCCGGAGGAGGCAGCCACCAAGGTCATCGAGGGCGATCTCGCAGATCAGTTGGGACTGTCCCTGGCAGCCGACTGCCCCGACGTCGAAGACCCCGTCGACGGCGACGCGTTCACCTGCACCGCCACAACAGAGGATGGGTCGATCGTGCATTTCGACGCCACGATCGACGAGGCGGCCCAAGAGGTCAGCGTCGTCAGTACGAACACGCTCGAGGCGAGCGAACTCGAACGCGCCATAGCCGAAGTGACCAACGACGACCTCGGATCGGCACTGACGCCGGGTGACATCGAATGTGGCGAGGGCAGCGTCATCGTCGCAGTCGACGACAGTGTCGTGGAATGCCAGATAGCCGACCCTGCAACCGGCGAACACTTCGCTCTAGCCGCTGAGGTCGACCTGTCCGAGGATCGTGTCGTCGACATCGAGACCGACTACACACCTCCGTTCCGGGCCGATCTCATCGCAGTGGAAATGATCCAGAGCACGATCGCAGAGCAGATCGGCATCTCGCTGACGGCCGAGTGTCCGCAGGTCGTCAACCCGGCCGAAGGTGAGGAGTTCGCATGCGACGCCACCACCGAAGACGGTTCGGTAGTTCACTTCAACGTGACCATCGATGGCGAAGCCGAAGAGGTGAACGTCATGAGCACCAACGTCCTGGCTCCCGACGACCTCGAAGGCTTCGAGTCGAGTGCCGAGCAGGCCCTCGGCGAACAGGTGGGCGTGCAGCTTCCGGACGGCAGCTTCGAATGCGGGGACGGCCCGACCATCGTCCCCGACTCCGGTGACCTCGACTGCACCCTCACCGACCCGTCAAACGGCGACGTCTACGACGCGGTGTTGACGGTCGACCTGTCCGACGGCAGCTTCGACATCGAGGTAGCGGACGATCCGCGCTGATCACCCGCCGAACCGTCTGCCGCGCCGGCGCACTGGCCGGGAAGGAAACCGTGGAAGACTCGCCTCGGCGAACACCCGCTGCAATTCCCCGATTTCGTGACCGATACATCCATCGCTACGGTTCACGACATGCAGATCGAGCAGGCATGGCTGGAACCGACGTGGTTCATCGACAGCGACAGCCCCGAGATAGAAACCTTCGCGTCCGAGGCTGCCGGCGATACCTCCGATCCGACCGAGATCGCCATCCGGCTCTTCCACGCCGTCAGGGATGGCTACCGGTACGACCCGTACAACACGAACTACGAACCCGAGGCATTCCGTGCCAGCACGATCGTCAATTCGGACGGCAACTGGTGTGTGCCCAAGTCGGTCTTGCTCACAGCCGCCGCCCGCAACCGAGGAATCCCAGCACGCCTGGGATACGCGGACGTCAAGAACCACCTCACCAGCGAGAAGCTGGCCGAGAGTATGGGCACCGACGTCTTCTTCTGGCACGGGTACAGCGAGCTGCTGCTGAACGGCCGTTGGTACAAACTCAGCACGGCCTTCAACATCGAACTGTGCGAGCGCTTCGGCGTGAAGGTGCTCGAGTTCGACGGCACAGACGACGCCCTCATGCACCCCTTCGACGAGGCGGGCAACCGGCACATGGAGTACGTCAACCAGCGCGGTTCTTTTGACGACCTGCCGCTCGACGACATCCTCGAGACGTTTCGCGAGTTCTACCCCAATCTCGGGGGCGGTGGACAAGGCGCCGCAGCAGCGGGCGACGACGCCTTCACCTGAACATTTCGGATTCCGGATCAGTGGGCGATCAGGCGAAAATCGGGCGTGAAACAATTCCACAGTCCCGCAGACACGATGAACACGACACACGTGGCGGTGGCTCCGAGCACGAGGTACATCACCACCAGCTGGATCAGTACGGCGTCGAGCGGCTCGACCCCGGCCAGCAACAGACCCGTCATGGCGCCAGGCAGGGCGATGAGACCAACGACGTTGGTGCGTTCGATCTGAGGGATCAGCGCATTGCGGGCGATCTCGCGCCCTGAGAATCTCACGACACCCCGCCGGTCGAAACCCAGAGCCATCATCTGCTCGATCTCGACAGGACGATTTGTGACCAGGTCGACGACCGACTTCGCGGCCAGGACGACTCCGGGCAAGATATTGCCGATCGTGATCCCGGCGATCACCACCAACGAAACCGGTTGATAGTCGAGCACGCCGAAACCAAACACAACCGTGAGGCTGATGCCTGTGGTCAGAGCGGTCGTCACGAGCGTCAGCCGCCAGCTGCCCGGAAGTTCGGGGGCGCGCCGGTGGGCGACAAGGCTGGTGATGGCGACCATCACCAGCACCCACGTCCACGCCAACACCTCGACCATCTCGTGTTCGAACACGAGCAGGAACAAGTACCCGACCGCGACCAGCTGTACGGCTGCCCGAAACGAAGCGACGATCAGGCGCCGCTCTATACCGAGCCCCCGCCACGACGAGAGGCCCAGCGCCAGCGCGATCAAGGTCCACGAGAGCGCTGCCTGCCAGATCTCGATCGAGGTGGTCACACGTCAGCCGCTCGGTGCGAGCTCTTCGATGAGGGCCAGCGCTCCGTCGACGCCGCGATGCCAACCCGGCTGCACGATCAACCGATCCACACCCAGTTCGGCATATGCAGCGATGTCTTCTGGCGAGGGTTTGTGCATCGGTGTGATGCTGACCTCGAGGCGTCCCAACCACCCTGGTCGCTCGACCTGGGTCTCGATTCGCCTCAGCCGGGAGATGTCATCTGCGGCCGTCTCGACGTCGCGCATGAACCCGAACCAGCCATGACCCAGCTCGACGGCTCGGCGCAGGGCACGATCGCTGTGCCCACCAACAACGGTGTGAAGGTTCTCCTGCAGGGGCTTGGGGTTGGCCGTCACCGACGAGAACCGGACGAACTCGCCGTCGAACGACACGGCGTCGCGCGACCAAAGCGCCCTCATCGCTGAAAGGTATTCGTCGGCCCTGCGCCCCCGTCGCGCCATCGGGGTGGAGCACGCTGTCATCTCGGGCTCGAGGTAGCCAACGCCGAGGCCGAACATGAGGCGCCCGCCGCTCAAGCGATCGAGCGAGGCGAGGCTCTTGGCCAGAACGGCGGGTTGACGCTGCGGGAGGATGATGATTCCCGAGCCGAGCTTGATGGTCGACGTCGCCGATGCGATGAACGCCAGCGAGACAGCGGTGTCGAACATCGGGGCCTCTGGCGGGGCGGGAGACGGTGGCCTCTGCGGATCGGGCAACACGATGTGTTCACCCGTCCAGACCGACTCGAAACCCGCCGCTTCAGCAGCCAGAGCCACCCGGATCAGGTTGGCCGGCTCGCCCGACTCGCCCATGTTGATACCGAACAGGCCGTATTTCACTATCTCGCCTTCTGGCTCGTCGACACTCGCACCGTGCGGCTCGGATACTTCATCGTCTCACCGCTCCCTGGGTGTCAGGACGAAGTGGCCGTGTCCGAGCGCGATCGGCTTGTCCCTGGACTCCTGCCACAGTTCGGAACGCACATTGGCCACACGACGCCCTCGCCTGGTGACGATAGCTCGGCCATAGGTGACGGGCCCTTGTGCTGACCTCAGATAGTCGAACGACACATCGACCGTGCGAGGAAGACTCGCACACTCGAGGTCGTACAAGAGCTGGAAGACGGCCGTCAGCTCCAGCATCGCTCCGACGACCCCACCATGGAGGGCACCGATGTCCCTGTTGCCCACCAGATCGTCCTTCCTGCGCAAGAGCGTGATGACCTCGTCGCCGATCTGGTCGACTTCGATACCGAGGAAACGGGCGTATGGCACGTGCTGCACAACGGCGGCGATGTCGTGCCCCCGACCCTGCGCACTCAGCTCCTCGATGAACCTCACGATGCTCCCGCGGCCGAGCGCGGCACGTTCGGTGTGCCGAGCATGAACGTGGCGGTACAGGTTGCGATCGGATCGTCGATGTCCTCGTGGAACGCCGTGGCCCGCACGAACGAGATGTTCCTGGTGCGCCGAACCAGCGTCGCACGCGCAACGATGTCGCGTTCGGGCGTAGCCGCCTTCATGTAGTCGATACGCATGTCGAGCGTCGCGATTGTTGTCTCCTGGCGATCGGCATCGGCCGGCCTCGCCAGGAAGCCGGCCGCGTTGTCCAACAGTGCCGTTATCGCACCCCCGTGAATGACCCCGGTGTCGGGGTCACCCACGAGCTCGTGCGAATACGGAAGCACGAGGTCGCACAGGTCGTCCTCGTAGGCCACACAACACATGCCGATGGCGAACGAGTGTGGAATCTCGGTGATGTGTTCATTCACACCTTCGACAGTGTTGGCGTCAGCGGACAACACACCACCCGTTGTCGATGACGACCCGTTCGTTGCTGGTCCCCACCGAAGCGAGGGTCTGGTAGATCCAACCCCCGTCGCCTCGCCACATACGAGTGGTCAACGATTCGCCAGGGAAGACGGGACTGCTGAACCTCGAATCCATGCTGACGAACCTCGACGGGTCCGAGTCGGCGAGGGTGTGCAACAGTGCCCGGCCGGTGAACCCATATGTACACAAGCCATGAAGGATCGGCTTGGGGAACTTGGCGAGTTCCGCGGCAAACCACGGATCGCTGTGAAGCGGATTTCGGTCACCCGAGAGTCGGTAGGTCAGCGCTTGATCCTCACGGGTCGTGTACGTGACCTCGTGCTCGGGGGCCGAGTCGGGAGCGAATACCGACGGTGCAGTGTCGCCCGCCTCGCCGCCGAACCCGCCGGATCCGCGGATGACCAGAGACGAGCGAGTCGTGAACATGGCCTCACCTGTCTCCTTGTCGACGGCGTCGATCTCGGTGTCGATGATGGCGTTCTTGCCCTCGCCCTTGTCCCACATGCCCGTGATGCGAGCCGTGCAGGAAACGGTCGCGTCAGTGGGCAACTCGCGGTGAAGGGTGACGCCCTGACCACCATGCAACAACAGTCCCCAATTGATGTCGCCGACCGCGGCGAGCGCATTTCCGGCGCCGAGCACCACGCCCATGGTGGGCAGCACCCGCTGGGCAACATCGTGACTGTTCTCTGTCGTGAACTCGAGTTCGTGGGCCGGATCGACAGAACCAGCACCAACACCCACCGCGTAGAGCAGGGCGTCCTTCGACGTCCACGCCCTGTCGGTCGGTTCGGACTCGGCACCTACGGCATCAGCATTGAGACCCATGATCTACTCCGCCAGTCCACCGTCGAAGTCGTCGCCGGCCATGTTGGCGTTGAGGCGAGCCCTGCGAACGAGGTCCTTGGCGACCTCGCCCATCTGGGTCGGATCGTCGATCGGTTCGGTCGACGGCCCTCGGTGCCACCCCTCGGCTACCGCGAGCTCTTGGCCAGACACCTGGAATACGCGACCGGTGACGCCAGCGCTCTCCTCGCTGGCGAGCCACGTGACGATCGGGGCGATCCACCGTGGCGACATCCGATCGCGATCTTCGCCCTCGAGTGATCCCAAACCGAGGTCCTCGGTCATGCGGGTGAGCGCACCCGGAGAAACGGCATTGACGGTGACTCCGTAGCGGGCGAGTTCGCGGGAAGCGATGACCGTGAAGCTGGCGATGCCCGCCTTGGCCGCGCCGTAGTTGGTCTGGCCGACATTGCCGTAGATGCCCGACACCGATGTGGTGTTGATGATGCGACCGCTGACCTCCTCGCCGGCCTTGACCTTCTCGCGCCAATAGGCGGCGGCCCAACGCGCTGGCGCAAAGGTGCCTTTCAGGTGTACCTGGATGACCGCGTCCCACTCGGCCTCGGTCATGTTGGCGAGCATGCGGTCGCGCAAGATGCCGGCGTTGTTGACCACCACGTGAAGGTCGCCGAAGTTCTCGACGGCCATGTTCACCATGCGCTGAGCGCCTTCCCAGCTCGAGACGTCGTCGCCATTTGCGACCGCCTCACCGCCCATGCCCTTGATCTCCTCAACGACCTGCTCGGCAGGCGAAAGATCGCCACCCGAGGTTCCGTCGCGTTCGCCGCCGAGGTCGTTTACAACGACCTTGGCACCATGCTCGGCCAGCATCAGCGCGTGTTCGCGTCCGATCCCGCGACCTGCGCCTGTAACGATTGCCACGCGGCCTTCACACAACCTGCTCATCGTTCATACCTCTCGACTATCGGCCCGGCGGCTCTCGACATCGGGCACTTGCTTGACAGCATCGTGACACTCTGAGCGATCCGACCTCAATTCCGCCCGCCGGGGACGTACCATCTGACGCCGTGCGTTCTCTGTTCTCGATACCTCGCTGGGCTGCTGCCACTTCAGCTGTCGCCCTGCCAGTAGTACTGATCGCCGGCATCTGGCTCGGCGATGGCCTGAGCCACGGTGGTGAGGTCGCCCGCAACGTCCACATCGCCGGCGATACGGTGGGCGGACTCGGTCCCGAAGACCTCGATGTGCGGATCCAGTCGATCGCTGCGAGATTCGACCAAACACCGATCATCATCGAGTCCTCCGATGGTGACATCGAGCTCGATGCGGGCCGGCTCGGTGTCCACGTCGATGTCGAGAGGACAGCACAGGCAGCCATGGATGCGGCCGGCATACGAAACCCCGTTTCGTGGATGGGTTCCCTTTTCACACCGACGGGTTCGGATCTGGTTCTCGGATTCGATCCCGCCGTGGCGAGGAGTGGCCTGAGCGAGCTCGACCTCGTGCGTACCGAACCAACCGAGGGTCGTCTCGACGGCTCGACCGGCGAGTTGAAGCTCGTTCCCGGCGCACCCGGCCAGCAGCTCGACGTCGAAGCCGTCGTCGAAGCAATTCCGGCTGCCGTCGTGGCTGGAGAGTCACCGATTCGGGTCCAGGCACGCTGGACAACCAAACAGCCGAAATACGGCGAGGCAGCGTTTGCCCCTTTGGTCGCCGAGGCAAACACCATCATCAACAGCGGTGCCGTACTGAAGGTCAACGAGTACGTCACGACCCTTCCACCCGAGCTCGCCGTCACATGGTTCTCCTCGGAGTTCAACGACCAGGGTGAACCCGAGCTCGTGTTCGACCGCGAGCTGGCGGTCGCCGACATCGAGCTGCTGATGGCCGAGGGCGGAGTCAGTGGCAGCTCGGATCCCCTATTCCTCGTGGACGAAGGTGAGGTGAGTATCGGCGCAACAGAAGATGCGCGCATCTGCTGCGAGGCTGACGCGCTCGACGTCCTGATCGATGCGCTCGAAGACTCGGACCGCGATCCGGCAGCCGCCGTCGAGTTGCCGGTGCGGGTGGCCACTCCCGACGAAGCGATCGCCGCTGCCGAAGAGCTGGGCATCATCGAGCTCGTCTCCGATGAGACGACCAAGCACAACTGCTGCGAGAGCCGGGTCACCAACATCCAGCTGTTCGCAGACATCGTACGCGGAACCATTATCGAACCCGGCGAGACGATCTCGCTGAACGAGATCGTCGGAAAGCGGACGAGGGAGAAGGGCTTCGTCGGCGGCGGGTTCATCCAGAACGGCGTCATCGTCACCGACGTCGGTGGTGGTGTCAGCCAATTCGCAACGACGATCTTCAACGCAGCGTTCTTCGCCGGCCTCGACTTCCCCGAGTATCAGGCGCACTCCATCTACATCAGTCGCTACCCCTACGGCCGCGAGGCCACCATCAGCTGGCCCAAGCCCGATCTGAAGATCAACAACCCGACCCCGTATGCGGTGCTCGTCTGGCCGTCCTACACCGACACATCGATCACGGTCCAGATGTTCTCGACCAAGAACGTCGAGGTCGAACAGACGGCCCAGTCGACATCGTGGAACGGTGTGTGTCGAAACGTCGTAACCGAACGCACCAGGGTCTGGGACGACGGCAACACCGAGGTAGACATCGTGAAGGCGCGCTACCGCCCCGAAGGTCAGAATTGCGACGGCTCGCCGAGCGATCCGAACGCAACCACCACGACGATCGAGGAAGAGACAACCACGACCTCGGAGGGCGATGGCGGGTCGACCTCGACGAGCGAGGGTGCCGACACCACGACGACGACGGTCACCGACTCGACCACGACGACGGTCACCGACTCGACCACGACGACCGAAGCGACTACTTCCACAACCGGGTCGACCACCACCACAGCGGCAACCACCACCACTTCAGACGACGGCTAGGGCGGTGCGGCGTCGAACATTTCTGACCGCCGCCTCCGCGGGAATCGCGGCTGCTTGCAGCGGGCTCAGCGGCGAAGAGACACCGCCCGAGACCGCACCAACGGCCGATTCATCTCAGACGAGTTCGACCACACCGCCGTCGTCCAGCACGACGACATCGACCACCATCCCATTCGAGACCGAGGATGGGACCTCCCCTTTCGGTCTGGGTGTGGCAAGCGGCGACCCCACGACCGATGCCGTGGTCATCTGGACACGCCTCGTCGACGGCATCACTGGGAACCCGGTCTTCGAGGCCGATGTGGAAGTCGACTGGTTCGTCACCACACGACCGGGCGACCCCAGTGCAGTCGTCGCGTCCGGTACGACCGTCACCGATGTCTCGGTTGGCCACAGCGTGCACGTCGATGTCCAGGAACTCGAGCCCGGTTCCACCTACTTCTTCTGGTTCGAGGCCCAGGGCAGCACCTCGCCCGTGGGCCGAGCCCGCACCGTGCCAACCGATCCAAAGTCGCTTCGGGTGGTCGCCGCCAGCTGCCAGCACTACGAGGAGGGCTTCTTCGGAGCGTGGCATCACGCCGCGGCCGAGGGTGCCGACCTCGCCGTGATGCTCGGCGACATGATCTATGTGCGGTCCGGCACCTCCCCCACGGTTCGCAGCCACGGTTCGGAACCTCCGACCGATCTCGACGGTCTCCGTCGCAGGTGGGCCCTCTACGTCGGTCAATCACCGATGCAGCGGGTCCGCGCCACGATGCCCATGTGTGCGATGTGGGACGACAACGAAGTGGCCTCGAACTACGCTGGCTCCGCGGCATATCGCCGTGAGCCGACAGGGCAATTCATCCAGCGACGGGCGGCCGCCTACCAGGCATGGTGGGAACACCAGCCGGTTCGCGTCGGACCACCCTCGGAGGCGGGACTGCGCATCCACCGCGCGATCCGCTGGGGTTCACTCGCCAATCTCTGGCTCCTCGACGAACGCCAGTACCGCAGCCCTCATGTTTGCGACCGGCTCGACGATCTCCCGGCGATCGATGCCTGCTCCGACATCGACGATCCCACCCGAACCATGCTCGGTACCGACCAGGAGGATTGGCTTGCAGATGGGATTGCGACCTCCGACGCACGGTGGGAGGTCGTAGCAAGTCAAACCGTCGTCGCCGACTGGTTGATCGAGGTCGGCGATATCTCCGGGCTGAACCACGACCAGTGGGACGGCTACGCGCCAGCCAGGCAACGGCTGTTCGAAGCGCTTGTTGCTGCCGATCGAGCCCTCATTCTCGCCGGTGATGTCCATCTCGGAGCGGTGAACAACATCAAGACTCCAGACGGCCGCAACATCACCGAGTTGGTCACGCCCAGTATCTCCAGCCGGTTGGACGACAGACTCGCCCTCGGCTTGCAGATGACGGTCGGCAACAGCGAGACCGTCCACCATTTCGACACCGAACATCACGGATATGTCGTGGTGGACATCGAGCAAGATTTCGCGACTGCCCGTTTCCGCCACGTCGACACCTCCGTGCCCGCCGGCGCCCTCGAACCCGGCCCGGCGGTGGACCTCGACGGCCGCGGAAACCTCATCGTCTCCGACAGCTGACATCTCACGGTGTGATCCGTGGGAATCCGAAGGACCCCACACAAGCCTCCTTCGAAGCGCTTCCCGCCGGGCGCCCAATATGCTCGGCCGACGTGACCAAGCTCGACCACGAAGTTGTCGTCGTAGGAGCAGGGCCCGCCGGCGCATCGGCGGCGATCACCCTCGCGAGGGCCGGCGTCGACACCCTCATCGCCGACAAGGCCTCGTTCCCTCGCGACAAGTGTTGTGGCGATGGTCTGACCGCACTGGCGCTTCGGATGCTCGATCAGCTTGGGCTCGATCCCGCTGCTGTCCAGTCATGGCAATACTTCGACGGCATGCACATCCGCGCTCCAGGCGGCCGTCACATCGAGCTGCCCCTTCCCGAGGGAAGGGGCAGATTTGCTGCCGTCACCAGACGCATCGACCTCGACTCGGCTCTCGTCGACGTGGCCATCGACGCCGGTGCTTCGATCTCCCAGAACACGAAGGTCAACTCGGTGACCCCCCGCCGCGAACACATCGAGATCGGAATCGACGACGGCTCGATCCTTCGCTGCGGTCAGCTGATCGCCGCCGACGGGATGTGGTCGCCGATCCGCAAGTTGCTGCATCTCGACAAACCCGGCTATCGAGGTGAGTGGCACGCATTGCGCCAATATCGCTCGGCCGATGGGGCCCGATCGCGCGAACTCTGGGTGTGGTTCGAACCCGATCTATTGCCCGGGTACGCGTGGTCGTTCCCGCTTCCCGACGGTGTGGTGAACGTCGGATTCTGCATCGCGCGCAGCTCTGGAATGACCGGCAAAGAAGTGGCCAGGACGTGGCGGGAATTGCTCGACCGCCCACACATCGCCGAGGTGCTTGGAAACAACGATGCAGAGTCGCCTCACAAGGCCTGGCCCATTCCGGCCAACATCCCAGATGTCTCACTGGTAGGCCCCCGAACCCTCTTTGTCGGCGATGCGGCCAGAGCGACAGACCCGATGACCGGCGAGGGTATAGGGAAGGCTCTCGAGACCGGCATGATGGCCGCGCAGGCCATCGTCGGGCATCGTGGTGGTGCCGCACACGACATCGCGGCTGCCTACGAACGCTCGGCACGGCGAGCGCTGGTTGCGGACCATCAGGTCGCATCGGGGTTGTCTCGCCTGCTCAAGTCCGAGTCGGCTGCGAATACATCGCTGAGTGTCATCGACCTGAACGATTGGTCCCGACGCAACTTCGCCCGCTGGTTGTTCGAGGACTATCCCCGGGCATCCCTGTTCACGCCCCGGCGATGGAGGCGAGGGCTGTTCACATCGCCAGGGGGGTACAAGAGCTAGCGAAGAGGTCAGCGGAGGTCGTCAGAGATCGGCAATCATTGTCTTGAGCTTGTCGAGCAGGGCGACCTTGTCCGCAGTTGTGCTGGCCAACGGTGAGACGTTCAGATAGGTGACGCCCGCATCGCGCAGCGCCCGCAATCGCTCCTTGACGAAACTCTCGGGCCCGATCAGCGAAGCCGAAGCAAGTAGCTCGTCCGGCACGAGAGCGGCCGCCTCGTCCTTGTGGCCGGACAGGTACAGGTTCTGAATCTCCTCTGCCTCGCTCTCGAAGCCATAACGCTGCAGCACGTTGTTGTAGAAGTTGCGGCCCTTGGCGCCCATTCCACCGAAGTACAACGCTGCCATCGGTCGCGACATCTCGCGCAGGTGCTCGACACCGTCGCCGATCGCAACCGCAGATCCGGCGATGATGTCCATCTGGCCCAAGGCAGGGTCGCGTTTGGCATACCCAGCTGCGAGCGCATCTCCCCACACCTGTTGTGCGCGCTCGGGCCAGAACCAGATCGGCAACCAGCCATTGGCCAGCTCCGCTGTCATCTGGACGTTCTTGTCGCCGAGGGAGGCAACAAGAATCGGGATCGAATCCCTCACGGGATGATTGATCAGCTTCAGGCTCTTGCCAAGCCCCGTCCCCTGCCCCTCGGGCAAGGGCACGTCGTAGTGTTTGCCATGGAAGTCGACCTTCTCACGCCTCCACACCTGCCTACAGATCTCGATGGTTTCGCGTGTGCGGCCGAGTGGAGCGTCGTACTCGACGCCGTGGAAACCCTCGATCACCTGAGGACCCGAGGCCCCGAGACCGAGCACCGCTCGTCCGCCCGACAAGGCATCGAGACCGGCGGCCGTCATGGCCAACAGGGTTGGTGTGCGCGTGTACACGGGCAGGATCCCAGAGCCGATCTCTACCGTCTCGGTACGCGCGGCCAGAAACCCCATGACCGTCACGGCATCGAAGCTGTAGGCCTCGGGAACCCAGACCGCGTCGAGGCCCGCCTTCTCGAGTTCGACGATCTCGTCGATGGCGCCCAGGAAGTCACCCGAGTAGTTGAGAAGTGTTCCGACCTTCACGTTTCCTCCAGAATGGGACCGAGTTTTCTCTGCGTCGAACCTAGCCCCTGACCGGCAGCCGAGACGCTCAGGGCCGGTCGTTGAGTTTGGCGTCGATCCAGTCGTCCATCTCGTCCCACCTGTCGAACAGCCACACCTCTCGTTCGGCAAGGCTGTCGGGCACCTCGGACCGCTCGTAGCGTCGGGAGATCAATTCGACCTCTCGGTCGAGCGGAACCGACCGCCAGCAGGTCCGTGGGTCGGTCAACTGATCGAAGCCGGTGTGGCCGACCAGGACCACGGCCGCGTCGTCGGCTCCATCGAGCAGTGCCGACACCCCGGCCACCCGTGGCGCCAGAAGGTGCCGGAGTCCGTGCGCTCGCTCGGCCAGGTCTGGCCGCTCCTTCTCGAGACGCGCGAGTACGCGGACCCGGCGCTCGGGGCGCACCAGCGCCCCTTCGGGCCAGATGACAAACGCTGTGTTGTCATCGGAGGCGTCGGGAAACCGCTTCATCGCCTCGACTTCGGCCCTCTTGTCGGTCGCGTCGCGTTTGACGAAGAACTGGGGCGACCTGTGGCCGAAGAGATCGAGTGATGGTTCCCGGTTCAGACCGGCGGTGAGAACGACCCGCAACCTCTTGCCAGCAGAATCCGCGAACCAGGTCGGAACGAAGACGTCACCCATGCTCTCGTGACGAGCTATCAGGATCACCCGACCAGACAGGTCTGCGGTCGCCGTGTCGTACCGGACCTTGCATCCGAGGATCCGCAGCACGAAGAGCATCGACCTCATCCACGCGCGGATCGTCAGATACACCAACCGCTGACCGCTCTCTTCCCACATGGTGCGCCCGAAGCCCGTGGCGATCCACACCATCAGACCCCACACCTGGATTCCGACGCTGACCCACAGATAGACCAGCGCCGCAATAACGATTCGCACCGTCGTCAGCTTCCAACGCCGGAAGACGATGTCGACCAGCAGGGCGATGACGAGCAGGAAGGGAAGCAACGTCAGGCCAACGATCGCGCCGATCACAACACCGGGCACGATGATCAGACGTCGGGCGATCGTTGCCGATCTGGTGGCTCTTGGCCTGGGCAGACTCACCGGCGCATACTGCCAGACTCGGGAAGCCGGTGCACTCGGGCCGGCCAGCTAGGGTCGTCGCCCGTGAGTCACTGCACCTTCTGCGCGATCGCGGCCAGGCAATCGCCTGCCCATTTTGTCTACGAGGACGAACACGCAGTCGCGTTCATGGACCTCTTGCCGATGACGGCAGGACACTGCCTGGTCATTCCAAAGCGCCATGTGGACGACATCTGGGGTCTCGATGATGACACCGCCGCCCAGGTAATGATTGCGGTGGCGAACGTCTCGCACATCATCAGGAACCGCCTGGAGCCGGCCGGACTGAACGTGCTGAACAACAACGGCCGCCACGCAGATCAGTCACAGTTCCACTTTCACTTTCACCTGATCCCCCGCTACGGCAACGACCGTCTCCTCCATCCGTGGGAGCGCACGTTCGGCCATCGCGACGAGATCAGGATCGTCTCGGAGATCCTGCGCGGCGAACGCGAGCTACCACCCCTTTGACGTCACAATGGTGTCAGTAGTAGACGTCGTTGAATGGAGCACGATCGGTGGCGAAGAACTGCTTCACCAGGCCGGCCTCGCCGGTCAGTCGTCCCGCCGCCAAGAGCGCTCGCGGGTCGACTTCGCCGAAGAAGATCGAAGCCCAGTCAGCGATGTTCGCTGTCGCGTCAGGTTCGACGTCGACGCGCTCGCAGGTGGCCCTGCCCCCGTCGACGACGATCCGATACGACCCGGTCAGATCGTCGAACACATCGTCGATCAGCCCCACCGTCACGATCGCGTCTACCGGGTAACCACGAGCCTCGAACACCTTGATGGGGTCGAGGATACGCCCCCAGTTGTGATCCGTGATCGAGCGCGAATCGAGTGCACGCATGTCGATGAGGCTCCAGTCGAGGAAGTCGTCGACCGGGCGGTGCGCGTCGACCGTACGAACCAGATCGAGTGAGGTCAGGAAACGCCACAATTCGAGCTCTGCGTGCCAGTCGACACCAAAGGCAAGTGCCACCTTGACGAAATGGTCGGCGCCCAGCTCGGTCGATCGGTCGGCTACACGGTAGGTGGCGCAAGCGTCGACGACACCGTCGATCTCATGAACGACGTGGACACGATCCGATGCGCCACCTCGATCGTCTGGATAGTCGGCGAAGATCCGTGACCAAACTCGAGGTGGCATCTTCATCATCGCCGGGACACCGACACGATAACGATCGTGGACACCGGGGAACACAACCCGCGCCTCCTCCACGTCGACGAACCGGACACACCCCACCGGCTTGAACTCGGGCCGAAACTCGACCCGTGCGGTGTGGATGGTTCGTTTGGCCGAACGAGCGATGCGTCCGAACCCGAAGCGACCATAGATGGTGGCCTCCGATGCTGTCAGGGTCGCGACCGGCATGGCGTCGGCCCGCATCTGCTGCAGCTGCTCGGTCAGCAAGGCCCGCATGACACCCTGGCGCCGGTGGGTCGGGAGGATGGCGACGGATGTCACCCCCGAAGCCGGGATCGGAGTTCCGCCGGGAACCGAAACCTCGAGCGCGTAGGCGGCGGAAGCTCCGACAACCTTCCCGTCGACGGTGCCGACGAGCCCGTAGGGGTCATCGAAGACATCGACAGAGGGCTCGACAGCCTTCTCCTCGTCCTCGAAGGTGATGCCGTAGGCACGCGCGTCGACGAGGCGAATCATGTCTCGGTCTTCGGGTGTGGCACGCCGAACAGTGAGGTCGCTCATCTCCTGATCATTGTCGATCCGATCAGGGCCGTGCCGCGAATTCCCCGATTCCGATCAGACGCCTGACCAGAGCTAGGTTCGCGCCATGTCCAATCGATACTCCGATTTCACAAGCCTCGATATCGCCTCACCCGACGAAAACGGTGTGATGGTCATCACCATCGACACACCCGGTCGGTTGAATGCCGTCGACGAACCCAAACACCTGGCGTTGTGCGACATCTGGCCTGTCATCGATCGTGACGACTCGGTCCGCACCGTTGTCGTTCGCGGAGCCGGCAAGGCATTTTCGGCCGGCGGCGACATCGGAATGGTCAAGCGCATCGCCGACGATTGGGATGCGCGCCAGCGAACCCTGCGAGAGGCTCGCGACCTCGTCTACAACATGCTCAACTGCTCGAAGGTCATCGTCTCGGCAATCGAGGGACCAGCTGTGGGAGCCGGTCTGGCGGTCGCCTTGATGGCCGACATCTCGGTGGCGGGCAGGTCGGCGAAGCTCATGGACGGCCACACGAAACTCGGCGTTGCGGCCGGCGATCACGCAGCCATCATCTGGCCACTGCTCTGCGGCATGGCCAAGGCCAAGTACTACCTGCTGACCTGCGACATGCTCTCGGGTGAGGAGGCCGAGCGCATCGGCCTGGTCTCCCAAACCGTCGACGACGGCGAGGCTTTCGACACAGCTCACGAGATCGCAACACGACTGGCCAACGGGGCTCAGTCCGCAATCCGCTTCACCAAATACTCGATGAACAACTGGCTTCGTATGGCCGGCCCGACCTTTGACACCTCGATTGCGCTCGAGATGCTCGGATTCACCGGACCAGACGTTCAGGAAGGCATCGCTGCAATCGAGCAGAAACGTCGACCCGACTTCGACTGACCAACCGACCCACAGCCCATCCCAAACCCGAGGAACCGGCAATGAGCATCATCACCGAGACGCGAGGCAACACGTTCGTGGTCACGATCGACAGACCCGAAGTCCGCAACGCCGTCGATCGAGCGACCGCCGAAGCACTCGCCGATGCCTTCAGGTC
>JAAETH010000403.1 GCA_024228575.1 Actinomycetes bacterium | reverse complement strand
TCGCCGGTGAGTCCCGAACCGGTCCCACCCACACCCCATCGGGCGATGTGACCATCGACAAGAACGAGATCCTGTTCAACTTGTCGAACGACGACGGTGGCGGCATCCGGCTGCTGGCGCCTCGCGATTCTCGGATCGAGATCGTCAACAACTTCATCAATCACAATGTGGCCGGTGACCATGGTGGCGGTCTGGCGCTCGATGATGCATCGGACGTGTTCATCGTGAACAACACCATCGTGGAGAACGCCTCGACCTCGACCTCTGAGGACGCCGAGAAAGCGGTCGCCCTCTCGAGTTGTGCCCCGGTCTTCACCGACCAGATCACATGCCCGAGAGGTGCCGGGTTGACGACCACGCCCCACAGCGCGAACTTCTCCCCGGCCGACGGGTCGACATTCTCCGATCCAGTGCTGGTCAACAACATCTTCTGGCGGAACACGTCCTACTACTGGGGCCTGCTGCCTCCAGAGCTCGGCGTCCCTGAAGGTCAGTTCGGCCTCGTGCCGGCGGGTGGACCTCCCGG
>JAAETH010000402.1 GCA_024228575.1 Actinomycetes bacterium | reverse complement strand
TGGGGCTCGAACCCAGAACCTGCGGACTGAGAGTCCCGACAGAATCGTCCACACCGGTCCCGCCCAGTCCGTCTACCAGGGGTTTCGTCCGGGCCCGAGTCCATCAGGTCTGTGTCGGTCCGGCCGAGTCCGGGGAGTTAGGCGCCCGCTTCGGGGTCGAGTTTGGCGCGCCAGTCGGCGAATAGTTGTCGGGTTCTAGCGGGTGTGTCTGTGGGGAGTTCGGCGTCGTTGAGCCGATCGAGTTGTCGGAACGCGTCTGCGATGGCTTCGCGGGCTATGCCGATGTCGAGTTGGCGTGCCCAGTCGATGATGTCTTCGCGGTCGTAGGAGTGTTGGAGGGCTTCGAGGTCGGTGAAGTCGCGGCCTTCGGCGCGGTCAAGGATGGCGAGGATCTTGCGGGCGGCGAGGTCTCGCTGGTCGAGCATGGGAATGCCATCGATGTCGCGAGTGGGGAAGAGCCGCGGGGAGTCGACGGCGAAGTCGATCTCAACGGCCTCGTCGTCTCGCGTGGCGGTCACTCTGGTGAAGGTCTGGTGAGTGCGAATCGGTGTGACGGTCCAGCCTCGGTGTTCGAGTGCTTGGGTGAGAGCGGTAGTGAGGGGGCCGACGTCACCGGGAGGTTGGATTGGTCGGGCCTGCACGAATGCGTCGAGGTCGCGGGTTGGCCGGTCGATTGTTTCGTGGGCGAGGAGTGCGGCGCCTCCGGCGAGCGCGTAGTCGGTCGCTTCGGGCAGTGCGAACAGTGTTGTGGCGATCTCGAGTTGGGCGGGGGTGAGTCGCTTCACGCCGCACCGGCCGCGGGTCGGTCAAGGTCCGGGCAGACAATTGGGTCCCAAGCGGCGCGGAGTTGGGCTGGCAGGACGAGGTGGGGCCAGGCTAGAACGACGAGGAGCCCGTCGACGATTGCTTCGATGTCAGCGGGTGTGCCTTCGCGGAGCACGATTTCGTAGGCGCGGTGTCGATGATTGAGGTCGGAGAGGTCAAAGGTTCGGTTAGGGCCACTCCACCACAGGTGATCGCTGGTGGTGATCGTTTCCAGCGCTTGGTGGATAGGAAGCCGCCACAGCCGCGAGGGTACGGCGTACGGCCGCATGCCTTCGGTCCAGGTCCACGACACGCGGGAGCTGTACTCAAGTCGCGACCCGACTGCCGCAAGGAGCTGCTCGGCTGTTGATAGTCGCGGTTCGCGCCGGTCTGCTTCATATGCGGCGATGTTCGGACGAGCGATGCCAGTGGTCTGGGCAACATCGGCCTGGGTGAGGCCGAGCCGCTCTCGCTCCTTGCGCAGACGATCTCCGAATCGCATGAATGTATCGTAGTCGATACATTCATGCGTGGCAAGGTCGCGGTGGAGCCGAGGTGCTTTCGCCGCAGTTGCGACAGATTACCTACCTAGATAGAGTACGAGCTATGAGGCGTACGCATGCCCTCGTGGCGGTTCTCTCGGTACTGGTTGCCTCGCCGGCCGAGCGCCATTGGGGATACCAACTGCAGCGGGAAGCTGGAGTGCGGTCTGGGGTCCTGTATCCGATTCTCAGGCGCCTTTACGAGGCAGGCTGGCTGGCTGATGGCTGGGAAGACCCCGGCGGCGTCAAGGCCGGGAGGCCTCCTCGTCGGTATTACACGGTGACTGCGACCGGTGAGCTGGCCATGAGACAGATTCTTGTTGAAGCCTCCGCTGATGCACGGTTTGCCAATCTCAACCTGGGGCTGGCGTGATAGACCTGCTGCTCAATACGGCGCCATGGTCAATTCTTCTCGCAAGCGCCCTTGTGTTCGGCTTCTTCCCAGGTGTAGGGCTACGGGCGATCACTCGACTCTACGCCCACGACGATCCGCGGCGCATTGAGATACAGGCTGAGCTGTACGCTGTTCCGTTCTCGAAGCGATGGCTGTGGGTCGCCCAGCAGCTGGAGGTTGCGCTGTTCGACGGCCTCGGCCCGAGACTCACGCCGGCACTTGATTCAGTTCTTGTGCGATTCCTCCGCATCACGTTCCCGTCGCGCCCGATTCTGGAATCGCTCACGTCTGGGCTTGGGGGTCTGTCGTTGATCGAGAAGCTCGCGTATGTCGGAACGACCACGATTGCCGGCCGCCGAGAGCCGGTCATGCTTCTTTCGGGAATTGAACTCAACGCTGCGCATCCGGACACCTTCTGGATCCCGTCAGCTGACGAGAAGGCGAAGGCTGGCCGAGGCGACTACGTCAAGCTGATGTTCGAGTCGTCGGACGGCTGGACTGAGCGCATGTGGGTGAGTGTGCGGTCAACTTCTGGTCGCTGCTGGAAGGGAACGCTTGAGAACGATCCAATCGGCCTGCCCAAGTACGGATTTGGCGCCAAGCTGAAGTTCAACCCCGACAATGTCATCGATATACTGCCGGCGGATGTCGATTGGCAGGACGAGTTGGACTACCAGCGGTCAGTTTCGCCGGCATGTGGTCCCGATAGTGATCAGCTGTTCTGATTGGGGCACCTCGGACCTGTGCCGGTCCGGCCGGTCCGGGGAGTTAGGCACCAAGTTAGGCATCCAGAACCTGGGAGACTCGGCGTCGCTGTTCGAGGGTCGCGAGGCCGCTTCAATGTCGTCGGTGCCGGCCTCTGGTTGCGTGGGACTTGGGCTGGGTGCAGACTTCCAGTCTGTGACACCTGGTGGCGCCCATGAGTTGGCGGTTGAGGTATTGGATGCCGCCGATGCTGAGACGGATTCCCAGATCGGTCGGCGGTTGCGAGACGCGTTGAACGCTGCCGCCACCACGATGGACGGCAAGGCCGAAGCCCGCTCGAGATCGCGGTGGGCCTTCCCCGTGTCGGTTCCGCCATCGGTGCCGGCACAATCGCTCTATGGCTTGGAGCCGGCGTCGAATCCGGCGCCCCGCCCGACCAGACCGTACTGGCAGTTCGAGACGCCCTGTTGCGATGGTGCGACACAGCCAAGGACGGTGCTGTGCCGGAGGTGGAACAGGCGATCACCTCATGTGCTCAAAGCCTTGTTGCCCACCTGACTCGTGACGACCAGGCGAAAGACCAACTCGCCCAGGATGACATCCTTGTCGCCGGTCTGGAATCGGCCGACACCACTTCCCTCGGACCAGCGTGGGTGCTGCGTGTCCTCTCCCAGAGAAGCGGGACGTTGGTTGTGATTCACGCTGAGGCGCGTGCCGGGGTCAACGTCGAGTTCAGCAACGTCGAGTCGAACTTCGAGTTGTTCTCTCTGCTCCAGGACGAGCTAGCTGGACGGTTTCCCGGCGCCGCCCGCGGGTCGGGTCCCCGAGCTTTGTCTGTAGGTACTGCCTGGTGGCATTACGGCCGCGGAGATGTTCCGCGAGCCGATATCGGCGGCACCGTCTGGGGCGAGGGGTCTCCCGATGACATCCCGATGGTGGACGGTCACCGAGTGCTGCTTCTGTGGTCGCCCATCCTTGCCGGACGGAGCTGGCACGGCTTCGAAGGACCAGAGATCGCTTCCGCCCCCGCCGAGGTGTGCATCACCTCACGCCTGACCGACAACGAGCTCGACCGGTGGTGGGCGATACTCGACCTCCCGCCAGCAACTCGGCCATCAGGTGTATGGGGAAGGCTCAGAAGGGGGCGTTCTCTTCGATAGACGTGTCGCTCGGGTAGTTGGGTGCTCCCAACCAGGCGACGTTCGTCGTTGGGAATCCCCGGTCCGAGGCGTAGCGGTCGAAGCACTCTCGACACTCGAAATGGTGCAATCTCTACACTCTGGTAGGTGCAGCACTTTTTGGTGCAGCGGCAGCAGTCGCTGGGTAATGCACGACTTCGAGCGTAGAAGCTGCACGAAACCGAGTCTATGAAGCAGTCTATGGCACCCGGTTTGGCACCAGCCCGGAAACAGCGAGGACCGCCAACCGGCATAATGCCTGGTCAGCGGCCCTTCTTGCTGTACACCCCCTGGGACTCGAACCCAGAACCTGCGAATAAGAGGGCCTCGACAAGGGTCCGCCAAACACGGCTCCGTCCGTCTACCTGGGGTTCTGTCCGGGTGATCGCCCGGCTGGTGCGGTTCTGTCTGGCGGCGTCCGGTGGGTTCGTTGGATCAGGCGTTGGATGGATCGTCGGGGTTCAGGGGCAGGGACCTGATGCGTATTCGGGTGTCGTCGAGCACGACGATGGCGCCGTTGTCGAGGTCGGTTTCGATGGTGGGAAGGTTCGCGATCAGTAGGGCAGCGAGGTTGCCGGCTCGTCGGTCCTGTTGGCGGCGCAGCAGGATGACCGATGGCTTCGCCGCGCTAGAGCGCGCGCAGTTCGCCGAAGTCGGTGTCAGCCGAGATGATGACCTGGTCGCTGTCTCGGGCGTGTTCGAGGATCCGGGCGTCGGTGGCTCTAGCCATGGCGAGATCACGGGTATGGACGCAGTCGTGGCCCGCGTCAGCCAGGTATTCGCAAAGCGTTGAGGGTTGGTTCTGGTCGAGGAGGAACCTCACGCCGGTTGGCGCAGCGGGAGTTCGCGTTCGCGTACGGCGAGGGCCGCGTAGTGCAGCGACTCGGTGATGTCGTCGGGTTCGAGGTCGGGGTGTTCGGTGAGGATCTCGTCGGTGCTCATGCCATCAGCGATCATCACGATGATGGTGGCGACCGGGAACCTCATTCCGCGGATGCACGGCTGTCCGCCCATGACGTCGGGGTCGGTGGTGATCCGCTCGAAGGTCATGCGTCAAGTGTAGGTGCCGTCGATTGGTCCCCGTCTGGGGGCTTCCGCCGGCCGGGGTTGTGTATCAATTCGGTGTTCCGGTTGTGCCCAGGCCCGTACGGTGGTGGGTTGATGCGTCGGTGGTTCAGGCGAGGGTCTGTTGACGGTTCGTCCGATCGCAGCTCGTATGTGGCTGGGATCGGAGCTGAGATTGCTCTCGGCGTGCCGATCGAGCACGCTGATGTTGTCGACCGGGTTAGGTCGATCGGGGCGCTAACGGTCAGGTCGGGCGCTCACGCGGTCGTCTTGGCTCGTCTGCTGAACTCGATGCCGTCGAGCGATCTGTTGCGACTTGATCACGACGTTCGCTGGAAGGAGTCGTGGCGCGTCTCCGTGTGGGACTCGCTCACGGCTGGCAAGGCCCAGAAACTCATGTCGGGAGCGACGGACGAGGTCGCCGTTGCCGCCGCGCTATCGATGCACCGGTCCGGCTGGATCCGCGAGTCTGCGGTGCACGTGCTTGGCCATTCTGGCGATCTGCGGTCGGTGCGCTGGCTCGTGCCCAGATGTGGCGATTGGGTGCCGCAGGTTCGCGATGCCGCCCACCGGTTCATGGACCCGTGGCTATCGTCGAGTACGCCTCGGTGCTCGTCGACGCGTTGCCGATTCTCGAAGGCGGCCGATTCGGTTCGGATCGGCGCTCGAACGATCTGGAAGGGCGTGTGACGGCGGTACTCGGCCAACCGTTGTCGCGTTCAGCGGTCGATGTCGGGGTTTCCTCATCGCAGCAGACGACTCGACGGGCATGTGTCCGGTTGCTCGCCGAGTCCGTCCCGGAGGTGGGGCTCCTCGAGCGGGCTGTCTCGACCGGTGACATCGTCGCTATCGCTACGGCTGCTCGGGCGCTCTCTACCTCGGGTGAGGTCAACCGTGAGACCGGCGAGGTGCTGCTTGGGTCTCCGTTGGCGCGCTTTCGTTCCGAGGGGCTATGGCGGCTGACCAAGGACGATGTTCCCGAATCGGAGACCCTGGTGCGCGCAGCGCTGAACGATCGGGCGCGCTCGGTGCGCGATGTCGCCCAGCGCTGGCTGCTCCGCCACGGCCAAGACCCATCCGAGCACTACAGGTCCATACTGCCGATCGACCCACGATCAGGATTGAGTGGCCTGGCCGATCGACCCGACCGAGCCGACGTGGGCATTGCCCGCCGGTACTCGAATGACGAGTCCTCAGCGGTCCGCGCCGCCGCTTTGCGGTTGCTGGCGGGTGTCGGGGACCGGTCAGACGAGCCGCTGCTCGTGGATCGGTTCATTCACGGAACCGGGACCGAGCGTCGGCGGGCGATCGCCGGGCTGCGGCGCATTGGTGCAAGCGATGCCGTCGGGCAGGTGTGGGATCTGGCTCATGCCGGCAACGATCCCCGCCTTGCCGAGCGGGTCATCTATCAGCTGCTCCCACTCACGAACCGGTGGCAGCGCATCGACATCGGCCTCCAGGCGATGGCGTCGCAAGACCAAACGATCCGCGGTCTCGGTCTCGAATCGCTACACCGCACACTGGCCGGGTGGAACAGTGACTACGCAGTCCACGCACCTCGCTCGGAGGCCCTCCTCGACGACTACCGAAGGGTGCGACCGATCCTGGCTCGTGAGTGGCGAAACCAGAATCAGCGGTACCTGCTGAGGTCGCTCGACGCCCTGCTCGGGCTATCTGACCCCGAGCCCGACGACGGGTTCCTGGTCTGCTACGACTACGGCATGGGTGGCCTCTGGAGGCTCATGACAGCACCGTCACCCGAGCAGATCCTCGACAGATACCCGATGCTCCACGTCTGGAGGAAGGGAACTCACCCCGCCTGGATCGACGACGACGAGATGCGGGCTATCGCCTCCGACGGCGTCGTCGACATCGACGACGAGACGAGCGCCTTCCTCGAGGCGCCCCTCGGGGAGCTGCGAGACGACAATCCGAACCGCCACCGAGGCGGGCTCCACGGCTGAAGGCCGACACCGGCGCGACGCTGAGCCCCGTCGATCCCGTCGGCTGGTGGACCCGAGGGCGTCGAGAGCTGGGGACCCCCGGACCGAGACTCCACAGGTCGAGACGACCAGAACCTGCTCTGAACACCCACGATGCGACCCTCGTCGCAGCAGCTACCCAACGCCGGTCCCGCACATTTGGTTGGCTTCTCAGTTGGATTCCGGACGCGGCGAAACCCCAGCCAGGGACACAAAATGGCCTCTGACCTGGGGTTTCAGTCTGTACACCCCCTGGGACTCGAACCCAGAACCTGCGGATTAAGAGTCCGATGCTCTAACCAGTTGAGCTAGAGGTGCCTGTGGAGAGTTGACGATAGCGCCTTGACGCTCGGACTAAAACCTCGTTCGGTGCTCTCGCGTGGTCCTCGACTGCTGATGTCATCACAGACGCGACGAGAGCGGCCCGTCGAAACGAACCGCTCTGCGTCAAACGGGTAACCGAGGGGAATTGAACCCCCGACCTCCAGGGCCACAACCTGGCGCTCTAACCGACTGAGCTACGGCTACCAAGGCGATCTACTATGCCACAACAACGGGCATTTCGGACACGAGATTCCCAAGATCACCCATACCCAGGATCGACATGAGCGCTGACACACCACCCGAAGAAGGCGGTCCGTACCGGGCGTCCCCGGTTCCATACATCGACCGCACACGCGACCAATACGCGGGTCTGGGCTACGAGGCCTACGGCTGGGCTCACATCGACGAGGCTCCACCGTGGGCACCCGTCACCAAGCCGCTCTCGGAGTCCAAGCTGGGAGTCATCGCGACCGGCGGTGTCTATGCGGCTGGGCAGACGGCGTTCACATACAAGGACGACACGACCTACAGGGCGATCCCAACCGATGTCGACTCGGCAGATCTACGGGCGACACACTTTGCCTACGACCTGACCGACGCCAGGGAGGACATCAACTGCGTCTTCCCCATCGACACTCTTCGCAGCTTCCGCGACGAGGGTGTTGTGGGCGCGTTGGCCGACAATTTCTATACGTGTATGGGTGGCATCTACTCGCAGCGTCGGGTGATCGAAGAGCTTGCGCCGACGCTGGTCGACCGGTGCCTGGCCGACGATGTCGACCTGGTCTTGCTGGTGCCTGTCTGACCTGTCTGTCATCAGACGGTCGGTCTGATAGCACGCCAACTCGAGTCGGCCGGTATTGCGACCGTGTCGCTTTCGTCGGCTCGCGACATCACAAGGGCGGTGAACCCGCCGCGGGCCGCGTACCTCGACTATCCGCTAGGTCACACGTCGGGACGGCCAAACCGGCCCGAACTGAACCGGGCCATCGTCGGCGATGCGCTCAGGGCGTTCCACGAATTGACCGAACCGGGAACGATGTTCCATCTGCCCTATCGGTGGTCCGAAGAGGACCACTGGAAGGACAGGGTCATGCGCCCGTCGCCGAAAGGGAACGGCCGGACGGACGAGACTCAAGACGATCGGGTCGAGCGCTTTGCCGATCCGCAGTATCAAACCGAGGACGATGCGGCAGAAGCCGCCGGCACACACGAGGGTGAAGAGTGCCTCGTGTGCGCCGGAATCGACTACTGATCAGGTCTTGCCTCGATCGAACGATCAGGCGCTGCAGGTAGCGAGGATCTCGAAGATCTTCTCCGCTTCTTCGTCGGTGGGAGTGTCATCGCTGGTGACGCGATCCTCGCCGAACTCGTCGACCATGTCGTCGACGAAACACTCGGCCTGGGCTCTGGTCATTCCGAAGTCGTCCATCGACTGCTCGATCGAACCTTCTCGATCGAAGCTCGAGCAGCCGGCGAGGGCAAGTAGGGAAATGGCGACAGTGCCTGCCATGCCAAGACCTTTGCGAAGCCTGGTGTTCATCTTGTTCCTCCACTGTGGGGTGGTGCTGGGATGCGCCGCACGGCGCGTATGCACTCTGGACTGTCGGCCGAAGTTGGCAGCACCTAAAGCCGAACGCTGCGTGTTCGGTAGGCGCGCCGGACGCTCTACGTGCTAGGACAGATGTGGGTCGACGACAGAATTGGGGTGTTCGGCATGGAATCGTCTGAAGGAGCCGACGACACGATGGCACGAAGCAACGACACCATCGCTGCGTGGTTCGTTGGTGCTTGGCTGGTGTCTGCAATTGGCGCGGCCGCCTTGTTCTTGGTGGGCACGTGGCGCGCTTACAGCACGATCGGGCCAGAGGAAGGGGTGGTCGCAGAGGTTGGTATCGGTTTCCCGTTTGGTCTCTCGTGGGATTTTTCTGCATCGAACGCCGACCTGTCTCTGCTCGTCGCCGCCGCGGCGGGGGCACTCGGGGCACTCACCTACGCTGCCAGAGGGCTCGCCTTTCACATATCGGAGGATGACTTCGGCAGCGAATGGACAGCCTGGTACGTCATCCAGCCGATCTTGGGCGCCACGCTTGGTGCCATCACCACCGCAGCCGTCTCTGCGGGATTCATCACGGGTGGTCTCGAATCCGGTGAAATCCGCCCGGCGGGTGTGCTGGTACTCGGATTTGTCGCTGGGATGTTCGTCAAGCAGGTGACCGAGAAGTTCAAGGAACTCGTGTCGGTGTTCTTCGGCAGGCCCCAGAGCAAGACCGACCAGATTCAGGCGCGCATCGCGGCCGTCAGGTCGATGGAGCATGTCGGCGATATCACCCCGGAAGCCGCGAACGACAAGGTTGCGGACTTGATGAAGCGGATCTGAATCGGCGGGACTGACACCGTACGGTCAGCCGCGTTCTCGACTCTCGCAACGCCCTTCGAGCAGTGACTCGACCTCGTCGGAGACTTCGCCAGAGGTTTCGTACTCGGCCAGGATGTCTCTGACCGGTGTGCTCAGGCCGGTGGTCGAGTCGTAGTCGACCAGGACCAGGAACTGGCAGAGGCATTCGGCGGCGACGCCACCGTCGGAGCGACACCGGTCGGTGTAGCGGTTCGCCATCGACAGAGCGTCCTGGTCGAGGTCAGCAGCGCTCACGTCGTCGGCAGCGATCGCCATCGGCGACTCGGCCACGGTGGTCGGCGGAGCGGTCGTGTCGTCATCGGCGCGGCCACCGATGAAGTACACGGCAGCCAGTAGCGCCGCCAGCAGTACCGCCACTGTTCCGACCCCGAGCAGCAGTTTGGGCGGGCCCGATCCCGGCTCCTTGACCTTCGTGGCGTTGCCGGTGATGCGCAGCGGTTCCGGTGTGGGTCGCGGTGAGTCATCGGCCCGGTCTACGGGCTTCATCGGTTGTTCTGGAGAAGCGGGTGGCATGTCCACGACCTCGATTGGATGAGACTTCGGTGCCGGCGATTCGGCAGTGGTGCCGGCACGCATGTGGTCCTTGACCGCTGGCTTCGAAGTGGTTGGGGTCCGCATCTGTGGTGGTCCCTGAGTCGGTCGTGCCAACGTCTCGGCGATGGGTCCCCACGCTCGGAAACCGATTCCGGTGTGGTTCAGCCAGCGGATTCCGAATGCTGCGTTCGCAGCCTGTGCGATGGCCTCCCCGAGGGCACCTCCCGAACGGAAGCGATGCTTCGGATCCTTCTCGAGACACCTCATCACGACTTCGGCGATCTCGGCCGGTACCTGGGGAGCCACGGTCTTCAAATCTGGAGGTGGTTCGTTGACGTGTTTGAGCAGCACCGCCATCGGCTCCTCGGTGTCGGGGAACGGCAGGACACCGGACAACGACTCGTAGAGAAGCACACCGGCGCTGTACACGTCGGACTCGGGTGTGAGAGCAACTCCCCGCGCCTGCTCGGGCGACATGTAGGCAGGTGTTCCGACGACCTCGCCGGCGGCGGTGTGTGCCCGTCCGAAATCGAGTGCCTTCGCGATACCGAAGTCGGCGAGACAGGGAGTCAGGTCGTCGGTGAACAGGATGTTCTCGGGCTTGACGTCGCGATGGATGATCTCGCGTTCGTGGGCTGCTTCGAGTGCCGCACACAGGCCGAGAGCGATGGCGCAGACCTCGTCGCTCATCAATCCTTGGGAGCTGAAACGTTCCCAGAGCGTGCCACCACCGAGGCGGTCCATCACGATGAGCCACACGCCTTCGTGTTCGATGAAATCGTAGACCTTGACGATATGTGGGTGATCGAGCATCGCTCCGAGGCGTGCTTCGTCGAGGAACCGGTCCCGGGTCACCACATCAGCGCCGAGAGCGCGGGGCAAGACCTTGACAGCGACATGGCGTTGAAGCGACGGGTGGAACGCCCGGTATACGACACCCCAGCCACCGCGACCTATCTCGTCGCCGAGGTCGTAGTTCGGTAGAACTCGGGCGATCAGGTCCTTGTCCATCGAGGTCACTGTGCCACAGTTGCTCGGCGAGCGAGCAGGTGGTGGTTGTCGCAGCGGCGGTTCCATGACGCGACAGAGGCCGCCCGCCGAAGCGGACGGCCCTGCTGCCGCACAGATCACCCTGCGGTGATCCTCATCTCCTGAGGGACTTCACGATCCAATAGCGATCGTGCCGCAGTCGATGAAGTCGCCCTTGGTGCCGTCGTGGCCGATCGGACGGATCTGGTAGCTCAGGGTCACACCGGCTGGTGCGCCGAAGTCTGTGAAGCTCGTGCTCTTGGTGCGGACCACCCAATCGCCGTTCCGGAAGATGGCGTAGCTGGCTGCTTCGGGGTCATCGGTCCAGGACAGGACCGGAACGCCATTGACGGTGGTCAACTCGCACTCGAACCGGGGTGGTTCGGGTGGGGTGAGCATGCCGCAGTCGACCTTGTCGCTCTTGGTGCCGTCGTGGCCGATGGCTCGTACCTGGTAGGTCACCTTGACGCCGGCCGGTGCTGCGTGGTCGGTGTAGGTGTTGGCCTTGGTGCGGGTGAGCCAGGTTCCGTTGCGGAAGATGGCGTAGGTGGCTACGTCGGGGTCATCGGTCCAGGACAGGACCGGAACGCCGTTGACGGTGGTCGACTCGCACTCGAACCGAGGCGGTTCGGGTGTGTTGTCGGCAATGTAGTTGACCGGATCGTTGTCGGATACCTCGGTATCGACCTGAGCGAAGGTATCGCCACAGGTCTTGTCGACGCGACCGTCCTTGTACTTGTTGATCGTGAAGCTGGCGACCTGCCAGGCGGTGTCGACGCCTTGCTCGGGTCCGTCCTTCTCACCCCAACCGCCGGGGAACTTGTCCGAGCACGAGACGTGCATGTCCATGCCAGTCGGGTTGTCGGCGCTGCGGCCGCCGGCACCGGCGACGAACACCGTGTTGCTGTCGTTGGTCCCGTTGATGGTGATTCCGTTGACGAAGGTGAACGAGTAGCCGTGGCCCTTGTTGATGACTGGAGGCGCCCCGGGGGTCAGCCGTGCAATCGCAACGACGTCTGCCTCGTTGGTGTACTGACCGGCGTTGTCGACGGTCGTGCTCATGGGCGTGCACCACATCGAGGCGCCGACCGCCATATTTGTCTCCGGGCAGGTGACTGCGCCGAGTATGGAGTCGGTCACGACCACGTCTCGAAGTGCTACTCCACCGGTGTTGGTGACGAGGTAGGTGAAGTTCACGGCATCGCCGACATCGACGCGGGGACCCGTTGGCGAGTCGGCGTCGTCGTCGTTCACGTACTTCTCGATGTCGATGGCGGGCGGATCGAGATCCGGGTCGACTGCGGGGACGAATGCATCCCCGCAGGTCTTGTCGACCTTGCCGTTCTTCATCTTGTTGATCGTGTAGCTCTCGACCTGCCAGGCCGTGTCGACGCCTTGCTCGGGTCCGTCCTTCTCACCCCAGCCGCCGGGGAACTCGTCGGAACACGAGATGTGTATATCCATGCCAGTCGGGTTGTCGGCGCTGCGGCCGCCTGCGTCGCGCAGGAATGCAACGTTGTCGGAGCTCGTGCCGCTGATCGATTCTCCGTTCACGAAGTTGAACGTGTATTGGTAACTCTTGTCGCCTCCTGCAAAAGCGGCAGGGGCGACGGCGAGACTCGCAGCGACCACCACCAGGGCGATGAGGGTTGTGGCTACTCGCCGCAAGAACCCTCGTTTGTTGTCTCCGGGATTCGGCTTCATGACTCTCCTTTTTGTCCCTCAGGTATGTGTGGTCGATGACCACGTACAACCAGTGGTGAGGAGGAGGTCCAGAAATACGAACGGGTGGAAGAAATCGACTGATTTCTTCCACCCGCGAGGTTGGCTTCGCCTTCGGCTAGTACGTCAACTGACCCTGGCGAGGCTTGCCAGAAGATCGACGACACCCTTGTCGGGCCTGACCTTCCGGTCGATCTTCCTGGTCGAGTCGCGAATCGCCTTCTCGACCTCTTTGGGCTCGAGCGTCGGGTCGTATCCGAGCAACAGTGCCGCTTGTCCTGCGACGACGGGCGTGGCCATCGAGGTCCCGCTCCAGGCGGCGGTTCGGCCTCCAGGCAGGTGGCTCACGACATCTACTCCCGGCGCCGCGACGTCGACCCACTTGCCGTGCGCTGCAAAGCCGGGCAGCGCCCCGGCGTCGGGGTCCCAGGCCGTTACTCCGAGTACCTCGTTCTCAGCCGCCGGGTACTGCTTCGTGTCTGCACCGGTGTTTCCGGCTGCCGCGACCACGACGACACCGGCCTTGCGCGCACGCTTGAGTGCCTCCTTGAGCTGTTTCGACTGGATCTTGTCCGAAGACCCGAAGCTGATGTTGATGACATCGGCTCCGGCAGCGATCGCATCGTCGATCGCCTCCACGACTGCGTACACACTTCCGTGTCCGTCGCTGTCGAGTACCCGGTAGGCGAGGATTGTCGCTCCAGGGGCAACCTGATGAACGATTCCGGCAACGTGGGTGCCATGGCCGGTGGCTTCATCGACCAGCCCGTCACCATCGTCGTCCTTGGCGTTTCCGCGGTCGCGGGGACGTCGATCATCGTCGACGAAGTCCCATCCATCGACCACGACCCGGGCCAAGCCGGGGTCTCGTCGGTCGACACCGGTATCGAGGACCGCCACCACCGCGCCGCGGCCGTCGGCCTGTGCGTGGGCAGCATCGAGTTCGAGGGCTTCGAGTCCCTGGCCCAGGTTGGCGTTTGGTTCGGGGTTCACGTTGGCGGGCCACGCGTGGAACCTGTCGTCGCCGGGTCGAGTCTCGTCGAGATCCTCCACCCATATCGTGCGTGGGTCCTTCTCGAGGTCCTTTCGCTCCTTGGAGTCGAGATCGGCGAACACAGCGATCCCCCGACTCTTGACGACGATCTCGACTACCTTTGCTCCATGGTCCGATGCCAGGTCACGAATGACCGCCGACGAGGACGAGTCGACCTTGACGACGGCGAGGACCTCAGTCTGTGCGCTCGCGCCCGTGGGCGTCAGAGCGATCGCAAGGGTCGTGACCGCCAGCAGTGCGGCTAGGCGTTTCATATTGATTCCATTCGGTGCTCGCGTGCCCCGATCAGGATCGGGTTTGCCCACATCCGGATGTCGGGGTGGGTGGATCGGATAGTTCGTTGAGCTCTGGCAAGTGCGGCGGCTGCGGGCAGACCGTCGTTCAGTGTTCGGTGGAATGCGTACATCAAGGCGGTGCTCGCCTCGTCGTCGGCCTCCCATGTGTTGACCACGACTGCGGCAGCACCCGCGGCGAGCAATGCGTGGGGAAAGCCGAGCAGTTCGTTCTCGGAACCGACCTGCCCCTGGCGCCCGCTACTGCACGAGCTGAGTACGACCAGTTGACCGTCGAGCGGCACCCTCGACATCTCTGCGGCGGTCATCCACCGGTCCGCCAGTCGAAGGGCCGAGAAGAAGGGGTTGTCGGATCTGAACAGCCCATGGCAAGCGAGGTGGACCAGACCGTGTTCACCCATGAGCCGGGCGACGTTGTCGGCGGTTGCGTCTTCCCCGGCCAGCAGGGTCGGGTTGGGAGCAACGGAGGCCACGAGTGAGGCTTCGGCACTCATGTAGGGTGCAAGTTCGTCGTCGACACCGACCACGAGGCTCGAATCAAGGGACCTGATGCGAGCGGACAGGTTGCCGGTCCAGCCGATGCCCGGGCTGACCGAGATGTTGGTCTCGTCGACCACAGCATGTCGGCCATCGGTCAGGCCTGCGAAGGGAACCGCCATCAGTGAACCCTGGGGTACAACGGTCAAGTCGTCGGGCAGGGTCCCGTCGAACAGGCTACCCAATGGCGCGATCAGCGACTTGTGTAGCTGTTGAAGGACATCGTCGACCGTAGCGTTGGTCTGCTCGCTGTGTCGCGTCGTCAGGGTGCGATGGTGGCTGCGACGCCTGAGAGCGCTGAGCCGGCCGAGCTGGCGATCTATCTCCGATGTGTTGCCGAGACGAACCGAGCGAACCTCGTTGTCGACGTGGGCGAAAGCAAAGAGGACACCGTCGACGCTCTGGTACACGACCTCGCTGCCTTCGGATCCTCGACCTGCCGTCTCTGACATCGAGAAGACCGGAGCTGGGGAGGATCCGAGATCTTCGATCGCCCTCGCGCGGCTTCTCAGATCGATGGCCAGCTCCTCGTCGGCTCCGAGCATCGAGTTGTAGATCTCCGAGAGCTCCGGCGGCGACGATGTCGTAGCGGCCCCCAGCTTGCCTTCGATTCGTTCCGCGAGGGTTCGTGCGCGTTCCTCGGCCATCAGCTCGAAGGCCCTGTCCTCGTCGCCCAGTTCGAGGACCAGGCTGAGAAGGTCGTTGACGACATGGGAGCGAGCGGTCAGGAAGCTCATGCGATGGGTCTCGAAGGTGAGCTTCAAGCGCTGATCCTTCGTGATCAGGTGTGCAGCCTCGTACTCCGCGAGGGCGGTGCGTACGTCGCCAGATCGTCTCGCGAGCTGACCGGCGCAGTAGTGGATCTGCCAGTCCAGATGTGGCATCGAGAGACAGCCGGCAAGATCGCGCGCCCGGGCGAGGCTGGCTTTGGCAACTTCGAGATGGAAGTCGCATTCGGCGACCCTGATCAATGTCTCGGTGAGCTCGACTGGGTGGGTGTCGTCGAGAAGTGCCAGCGCGTGACGAGCCGACACGAGTGCGTCGATGCCCGTCTTGGTTCGCGAGATGCCAACCAGAGCCCTCGCCTGGCCCACGGCATCGCCGATCTCGACATATCCGTCCGCCGCGGCGTGTAGATCGCGTTCTGCGCCGTCGAGATCTCCGGCGACCAGCCGGGCCATCCCTCGCCCGAAGCTGGCCAAGACCATCTCGCGTCGGAGCGATTCGCGGTGACCCGATTCAAGTACGTCCGTCTGTACCTGGGCCGCTTCGTGAATCAATCCGAGGGCGATGTACAGATCGGCCAACTCGAGTTGGGCCTGCGCCCAAACCGGTGACCGCTCGATCCCGTCCAGGCACTCGAGCCCCTCGTTCAAGGTCTCGTGAGCCTCGACGAGGTGGCCGCCCTTCAACTCGGCCCTCGCCCTGTACGCCAGGGCCTGGCCCTGCGATACGCGGTCGTCGACCCGAGCGAAGTGAACGATCGCTCTGTCCAGAATCTCGCCCGCTTCGTCCAGTCGACCGAGTTCGAGCAACTCGACACCCTGGTTGGCCATCGATCGAGCGATGTCATCTGGCATGCCCAGAGCCCGGTACGCCGCCTCGGTCTCGCGGTGGGCTGTGAGAGCTGCGTGGTGATCGGCAAGGTACCCGTGAGCGACAGCAAGGTTCTCGCCGGCGGCGGCTCTGAGCCAGGTGGCTTCGTCGCGAAGCTCCTCGTCAGGCATCGACTGGACCAACGCATCGACATGGACCAGCAGGTGTTGACCGACAGCCACCGACTGGCGGTGCTGCCCAAGGTCGTCCAGCACATGCATCCGGCCCAGGTCGGTCCGTAGCGCGCTCATCGTCTCACCTTCGGAGAGCCAGAGTTGGCGAGCGCTGCCGATGTGCTCCAACGCGTCCTGGAGCCGTCCCTCGTTTACGCAGAGCCGAGCATCGAGATAATGGTGGCGGGCTCGGAGGGCAGCCGTGTCGTCAGCGACGAAGGCCCGGTGTGCGGCGTCCATCAACCGCCTAGCGGCGGCCGGATCAGACTGCACCAGTGGTTCAGCCTGGTCGATGATCTCTGAAGCGGAGGATCCGGCCGTGGTCATGTCACAGCTCCAGACTCGTCCTGAGCACAATCGCGTCCGTGAACACCGTCAGCCGGTGAACGCCGGCGCGGATTCCGGAGAACACGGCGCGGCCGAGTGAATCGGCAGCTGTCGCGACCTCGTCGAGGGTCACCTCGGCGTGTGACGTTTCTGCGCTTGCCGGTCGGCGACTGAGTACCTGAATCTCGAGGTCGAAGACGTCGCCTCGACGCGGCGTGACGTCGACCGCCACGTCTGCTTGCTCACTCTCGAACGCCAGAGTCCATCCCTCGGTTGCGTCGGTCACACCTCGGACTCCTGCGAGTTCTCGACTGGTTCGGCTGTCGAAGATCTTGGTCAGATCAATGAAGTGGGGGGCGACTCCAAGGTGTTTCGCGAACATGCTTCGCAGTGACGCACTCAGCTCTGGTGGCGGTGTCTCGAGCGGAAGTCGATCTCCGGCGTTGATGACTTCTTCGATGAACTCGGGTTCGACGTTCAGGAAGGACAGTTCTGTCGCCAGGCGTTCAGCGTCAGCGCGCGGGAATCTCCGCACGAGCTGGGTCAGCAGTGCGTCTCTCGGGGTCGACATCAGACACCTCCTCCGCCGCGTTGCATCGACGGACGAGTCCTGTGACCAAACGCGTGGGTTGCCTCCAGCGTTCGGCGCAGCACGAGCAGGCATCGAGCCCGCAAGGGGCCGACGCTGCCGATGGGCCTGCCGATTCGTGCTGCGATCGACGCGTAGCCGTTCGAACCGCCTTCGAGGAATAGGGCACGAATGAGTGTTCGGCACGGCTCGTCGAGTTGTTCCACGGCGTGGTGTACGTCGAGTTTCGCGGCGATCGCGTCGACCTCGTCAGCGGCTATCTCTTTGGCGATCTCCTCGCTGGCCGGCACCTCGCGCTGGCTGCTGTTACGCACTCGCCACGCCGAGCGTCTGGCGACAACGGCCAACCAGGCATCGATGCGGTCTGTGTCGCGGATCGTCTCGAGACAGCGCAGCAGCGCGAGGAAACACGACTGTGTGACGTCGGAGGCCTCGTCGACGGACAGGCCCTCGCGCCGGGCGATCGAGAACACCAGGCGTTCATAACGCTGCACCAGGTCGACCCAGGCGGACTCGTCACCATCGATGCATCTCTCGACGAGGTCGCCGGTGGTTCTCGTTGCTTGGGTGGTTCCCTTGAGGCTAGGCACAGAACCAGACAACCACATAGCGTGGGATTGCGCAACACGGAGAGTGGCTGTATTGGAGTGGATTTGCCACTGTCGAGTGCGATAGCAATAGCCCGATGCTCGTCGCTCGGGGGATAGAGAAGAACTATGGGGACGTCAGCGCTCTCGTCGGCGCGGACCTCGACGTTGCCGAAGGGCAGATCGTTTCCCTCCTCGGCCGCAACGGTGCGGGGAAGACGACCCTGCTGTCCGTCATCGCCGGCTTGATTGCGCCCGATGCGGGCTCGGTGCAGATCGGAGGAATGGACGCCTTCGCCAAGCCAAGATCGGTGGCCTCACTCGTGGGCATCGCACCTCAGGCGACCGGTGTGTACCCGGTGCTCACGGTCAGGCAGAACCTCGAGTTCTTCGGGGAACTCGCTGGCCTCGATCGAAGGGCCAGGGCCCGGCGGGCGAGCGAGGTCGCCGAACGCCTCGGCCTGAGCGACCTCCTCGACAGGATGGGTGGCAAGTTGTCCGGTGGCGAGACCCGGCGACTACACACGGCCTGTGCGTTGGTGCACACGCCGAAGCTGCTGATGCTCGACGAGCCGACCGTCGGCGCAGATGTAGCCACCCGTGCTCAGCTCATCGAGGCGGTCCGCGAGCTCGCCGATGAAGGTGCCGCAATCGTCTACACGACCCACTACATGCCCGAGGTCGAGGCCCTCGAAGCAGAGATCGTGATCATCGACAAGGGAGCGGTTCGCGCGACCGGGACCCAGGCCGAGCTGATCGCCTCACATTCGCTCCGTGGGGTCAGGTTCCAGACCGACGGCTTCGTCCCAGCGCCGACCATGGGGTTCGAGCCAGAACGGGTCGCCACCGACACCTACCGGGTTCTGGGCGACATCGAAATGCCCGACCTGCTCGATCACCTCGGCCCAGACGCCGGACGACTTGTGTCCGTCGAGGCGCTCAGGCCCGATCTCGAGACCGTGTTTCTCGCTGCGACGGGAAGACGCCTCGATGCTGAAGGGGGTGAGGTATGAGAGCGACTCTCGCGATGACCAAGGTGCAGCTACGGATCTTGCGCAACGACCCCTGGTTCCTCGTCATCATGTTCGGAATGCCCCTCGTGGTCATGCCCCTGTTCAAACAGACGATGGGGCTTTCTTTGGTGGCCAGCGGGTTCGAAGGAGCGTCGGGCGCAGAGCAGGTCGTACCCGGACAGGTGGTGCTGTTCGGATTCTTCGTCGGCGGGTCGGCCGGGTTCAGCATCTTTCGCGAACACGGATGGAAGACCTGGGATCGGCTTCGTGCGTCTTCGGCGTCGCCGGTGTCGTTGTTGGCCGGCATCGCGATTCCGTGGATCATGATCCACGTCGCCTACCAGGCTGTCCTGTTCCTCGCTGGGGGCCTTGCCCTGGGGCTCCGATTCAACGGCGGTTCGCCCGTGGCGGCCCTCCTGACCATGTTCGGGTATTCGGTTGTTGTGATCTCGTTGATCATGCTTGCTGCATCGTCGTTCAGGACGGTTCACCAGCTCTCGGCGGTGCAGAATGTTGGAGCGATGGCATTCGGCGGGCTGGGTGGAGCACTCGTTCCACACGACCAACTGCCCGGCTGGGCCCAGGCGGTGGCACCGTTCACCCCTGCCTACTGGGCAATGGACGGATTCAGGTCCGTGTTCCTCGAGGCGGGTGGCATTGACGATGTCCTCGTGCCGCTGGCCGTGATGCTGGGCGCCGGAGCCGTGCTCTCGGCCTTGGCCGCCCGCCGGTTCCGTGCCGATGAGACCAAGGAGTTTTTTGCCTGACGCTGCTCGGACGGTCAGATGACCTCGAAGAGAACAGCGTCGCCACCCCGGCGTTTGGCCTTATACATGGCGATGTCGGCCGCATGGAGTAGCTCCTCCAACACCGGGGGTCTCTTCCCGTCGTGTATGGCCACGCCAACGCTGGCGCTGATGGCGAGGTCTTCCACCACACATCGGGTCGACGATCGCACACGTTCGGCGATCTCGGCGACGGCTTCCCGATCGGTCAGGTCGGTCAGGATGGCAATGAACTCGTCACCGCCAAGACGAGCCAGCAGATCACCTTCTCGCAGTGCGGACCGCATGCTGTGAGCGGTCTCGCGCAACATGTTGTCGCCGGCTTCGTGACCGAGCCTGTCGTTGACGGCCTTGAACCCATCCAGATCGACGAACAAGATCGCCGCCTGCCCCACCTGATGCCGATGGAGTGTGGCAGCGAGACCCCCGCGATTCAGAAGTCCCGTGAGCGAGTCGGTCTCGGCGAGGGTTCGAGCCACGTCGATCTCGAATTTGGCGGCACTGAGCTGTACCTTTTTCGCCCGGCGCAAGGCCTCGATGGTCGCCAGCAGCAGCGACATGATCGCCCCGACGAGGATGATCACCTGTGGCGTGAGCAAGGTCGATGGGCGGCCGAAGTTCTCGGCCGCGTTCACCGTGACCACCCACTCGAGACCCGCCGCCTCGATGGTCCGAGTGAGTTCGTGATGTTCTGCGGCGGTGCCATCGTTGGCAGTGACGAAGCGGCCAACCTCGCCGAGGTCTGCGCGACCGGCTATCGAGAGGGTGATATCGAGACTCTTCGAGCTGGCGTTCACGGCGTCGAACAGCAGCTGGCCCAGCCGCGTTGGGACGATGGCGTAGGCGATGATGCCGTCGGAGGAGTCTCCGGGAACCGCTGCGTACAACAATGCGTCGGTTCCGACGATGCCGGACTCCTCCAGTGACCCACCGTCGGTGATCATGCCTGTCAGTTGGGTCAACATGGCCGACACGTTCTCGTTGTGAGCGAACGTGACTCCGTCGCTCAGCGAGGGGAGATCGATGTCGAGCGAACCGACTACCCCTGACAGTTCAAAGCCCTCTGGAGAACGTGCGCCCATCGGTGCCGGCACACCGACCAGAACCAGCTTGTCGCCGTCAGGCACCGGACCCAACGTCCAGATCTTGAAGTCTGCGTCATCGTTGCTGCGACGCCATTCGACGAACTCGTCGCCGGCCTCGGATGGAACGCTGGCGATGATGCCGGGAGCGTTGAACGCGCGGAAACGCTCGTCGCTCCAGACCTGTTTGTTGTAGCCGGCGATGTCGTCGGCGGAAACCGGCCATGAGAGGGAGAGGAAGCTGCGCAGGTCGTCGACACCTTCCAGGTGTCGGTCGATTTCGGCCTCGACGAGCGCAACCGCCTGTTCGGCTTCGTTGTCGAAGAGGACCTCAGCCTCGGTCCGCGACTGGCTCGCGTTGATCGATGCAGCCGCGATGCTGATGGTCAACCCAACTACGACGATGGGAAGGGTCCTGGTGATCAGATGACCCCGTCTGAGATGTCGTGCCGCTACGCCCATGATCCATCCACTCCGTATCGGTGACCATCGGCGCATTGGAAGCCGAGCTTGAGCGACAGCCCTGCACGGCCCCGGTCACTCCGGGTATTCGCATCGCTCGAGGCGGCGGAATCCGGTCCTGCGAGGTGTTCGATGAGCAAGATCACGTTCTCGAGTGGCTGCAATAGGCGATCATCCTCGTGATCGACGAGATCGTCTGCGTTCAATTGAGGCGTAGTTCAGCGCGACGTCGGAGAGGTCGCTGATGGAACCCAGCCCATCCCGAAGAGCGATTTCGGTGGGAATTCCTCTGGCCTCGATGGCACGGGCCTGTGCCCTGGCGAGCGGCTCACTTCTCGGGGAGCCATTGTGCCCTCTCATCGTTTCGATGGTCCCGTGAGCCATATTGCCGCGTACCATCCGCGCTCCGTCCACGGCAGGCAGCGCAGACCCTCGGGCGAGCCCCCGCCGCTCCCACGCGAACTCAACACCACCGCGATCGCGTGGCTGGTTGGGTTCGTCGGTTGGGCTGTGATCTGGGCATGGGTCTTCTTGTCCGACGCACCGGCGATCTGGATCACCGAACGCGATCTGGAGCTGATGTCGCCAATCGTCGAGAACCGTCAGAGCTGGCTCACCCCCACGATGAAACGACTCAACGAGGCCGGTACCTTCTGGTTGACCCCGCTCGTCGGGTGGTCGACGATTCTCCTCGGTCTGGCGGCCCGCAGGATCCGCCACGTCGTCTTGTCTGTCACGTCGCTTTCTGTGGTTGCGGTTGTGAGCACGGTTGTCACCTCGCAGGTCTCTCGCCCCCGTCCCCTTGGAGTGACCCAGATCGGCCACTGGGAAGGCTTTTCTCAACCGTCACGACCGGTAGCCCTGTTGACTACCGCCCTCGTCGCGGCCGCGTTGACGCTCTTTCCGGCAGGTATTTGGCGCCGGGTCTGGACGGGAGCATCGGTCGCAATCATCGTGCTCTTCGGATTCGCGCAGCTATATGTCGCTGTCGACCATCCGAGTGACGTATTGGCTGGGACGACAGTTGGGGTGGCGATCACCCTTGTCGCCTTCCGGCTTCTCGCCCCCGAGAGCGTCTTTCCGATCGCCTACCACACTGGCAACAGTGCTCATCTCGATGTCACCGGGGCGCGGGGTGACGCCATAAGGCTCGCTCTGAGTCGCCAGGCTGGATTGGTGGTGCGAGACATTCAGCCTGTCGGATTGGAAGGGTCTGCTGGTTCAACGCCGCTGCGCGTCAGCCATGAGCAAGGAGCGGACATCTTCGCCAAGTTGTATGCCAAGAGCCATCTGAGATCCGACCGCTCCTACAAGCTTGGCAGGACGCTCTTGTACGGCCGCCTCGAGGATGAGGAGCACTTCACGTCGGTCAGAAGACTCGTCCAGCACGAGGACTACATGCTTCGCGTGATGCGCGCCGCTGATGTCGACTGCAACGAACCCATCGGCATCGTGGAGATAACCCCCGACCGCGAGTACCTCTTGATCACGGAGTTCATGGACGGCGCGGTCGAGATCGGTGATGCCGAGATCACCCAGGACCTGATCGATGCAGGTTTGAACACCGTGGCCCGTTTGTGGCGTTATGGCCTCGCTCATCGCGACATCAAGCCGGCGAACCTGATGGTTCATGGGGAGCGTCTGAGGCTCATCGATGTGGCCTTTGCCCAGGTGCGGCCATCGCCATGGCGTCAGGCGGTCGACCTCGCGAACATGATGCTTGTCCTGGCCCTCGGCTCAACTCCGGAGCTCGTGTACGAACGGGCCTTGCTCCAGTTCAGCGAGGACGAAATCGCGGAGGCGTTCGCGGCTTCGCGAGGGGTGACTCTGCCTTCGCAGCTTCGATCGGATGTGCGCCGCGATGGCAGAGAACTGCTCAAACGATTTCGTGAGTTGGCCCACGACCGTGAGCCCGTGGCGATCCAGCGCTGGACCCTGCGTCGTGTGGGCCTGACCGTGTGGGTTGCCTTTGTTGTTGCGACCCTGACCTCGATCTTCTTCGGCAGTCTCTCCGACATCGGGCTGTTGTGAGGTCTCCGCTCGTCTCGCGTCACCGGCTAGCGGCAGCGATCGTCGCGATGATAGGACTGCTGGTGGTGGCTTCGTGTTCGATCGAGCAGGCCGTTCCACTTCCCTATTGCCAAGGGAACGGCTCTGGTCTCATCGCCGCTCAGTCGGTGCCGGGTGCCGATCTGGTTCCCTGTTTCGATTCGCTTCCAGAAGGCTGGGAGACCGAGTCGGTCAAGATTGATCAGAGCGGCACGGTGATCAGATTTGATTCCGATCGAGCCGGCGATGGTGCTGCGGTCTTTCGGTTCGCTGCCGAGTGTGACCCTGGGCCGGCAGACTCAACTCCCTCCGAATATGGAGGTGCCGAACGGTTCGACGAGATCGAGCAAATCGATCCGGCGTTCCGGGCAAGGCGCTACTACACCTTCGAGGGGGGTTGTGTCTGGTGGGAGTTCGAGTTCGCCGAGGATGCCTCAGCGAGACTGTCGTCCGCGCTGGGAAGCCATCTCGTCTTACTCTCCCGCGACTCGATCAACGACAACATCAGCGAGACGTTCATCGACGCGGAACTGTGATCGACATGACGGGTGTGCGCTGCACTGATCGGGCGGTCTGGCTCCCTCGCAGCTGTGTTTGCTGTCGCAGGTGAGCTGGTTCGAGAGAGCCGTGTTCCTCTGGCGAGGGTGCATCGCTGATGCTGGCGCCTGCTGAGACAAGCCATTCGGGCCATGGGGCGAGGGCTGCGGCGGTGGGCACAGCGCTTCTCGCCGAAGACACCAGGACGTACGTGGGTGCCCGCCTGCGTCTCGACATCGTCGGTGGCTTCTTTGGCCGATGGTTGTGTGGCCGGCTGTCCAACCGGGTTGGCGAGTGTGATCATCGCCGGACCCTCCCCGGACAAACGTCCAGGCCGCGCCTGCAGTGGAGTACCGATTTGATCGAGCCACTCGATGCCCCTTGCCGCTCCACCACTCAGCAGGCCCAGGGTGAGGGCGAAGGTCATCACCACTGAGAATGGGTTGATGGCGAGTTGGAGGATGCTCTCGATGGTGGCCGCTGCTTGCATATCTTGAGTCTGCGCGAGCGGAGCCAATTCCTGAATCGGGGATGACCCGGACTCGACCCTGATCGTCCCCTGATCCATCTAGGGGTGCTACGAGCCGCAGGTGATGTGTGTCTCGGGGTTGCGTTGCTCAGCGCAGGCGCGGGGCGAGCTCTCGTGCGGTGTGATCGAGCCTTGCGACATCCCAACCAGCTCGGCCCCAGGCTCGATGGTGAGCCCGGTCCCGATACCGAGTGGGTTCAAGCCCACGCGTCCGCGGACGCGCCGCAGCTACGGTAGGTACGGGGTTGGCCACTGTTCGTCGCCATCTTGTGGTCGCCATCATGGCTGTCCCACCCCCTTGTTAAGCTCTCGCGCAGAAGCTCGCGACGAAGCGAGAGCTTGGGTCTCACTGTTCCCGCCCACCGAAACCCAGCTGCTTCGGGTCGCGGGGTCCTCAGTCGTTGCTAGCCGACCACGACCTGGGGCCTGGATGTACCGACCTCGCCAAGAGCGCCGTCTGGATCGTCCACGTGCCCCGTCGACAGCCCAATGATCCACACAGCGCCTCGACTTGGCGATGTGCGCAGCGCGTGACCGAGCTCGTGTCGATCTCACGGTTCGTGGCACTCACGCGTCCGCGGACGCGTTTGGAAAGGGCAGCAAGCACCAGCTCGACTGACAGCACCCGACCTCGTCGAATGAGTGACGTTCTCCTCGACGAACCCGCCACCTTTCGCCTACTGGGAGTCGTGGCCAAACGCCTGGCGTCGGTGACGATGTCGACCCTTGGGAAGTCCTGGACAGGCTCTCGCCGCAGTGGTCCAAGCGTCGCCGATGAGCCCACCAGGAGCGGCGATGTGCCCCGCTGGTCAGCTGACTTGAGCAGGGTCCTCCTGACCTGACAACCGTGAGTTGATCCGGTTGTCGGGTAGCCGCCAGATGTGGAACCCCCAGTCACGCGGGGTCTGAGTTTCGCCCCACCGGGCGTTCCTGGGACGGTTCCGCGAACTGGCCGTACCCGACGAGTGCCTTTGACCCGCGAATCGGCGGGTCCTGCTCTTGGCTTGGGTCTGGAGTCCTTCGCCTCGGCCGAGATCGGAGCCTTGACCCGACTGCATAAGGCTATCAATCATAATGGAGAAGAAATAAGGCTTGAACTAATTCAGGAACACACATAAGCTGATTACTAATGGAGCAACTGACAGATGGGTCTGTGACTCAGATCTCGGGTCGTGTGGGGGTGATCGGGGATCTGATCGAGTCGCGCGGCGCGCCGGTGCGGAGCGCACTGCAGAATCAGCTAGAGCAGGCACTCGAACTAGCGAACGGTCTTGTTCCGGCGGTGGATACGTTGGTGGTGACGATCGGCGATGAGTTCCAGGGCCTCTACCGCACGGTTGACGAAGCCCTAGCAGCAACGCTGATCATCCAGTTGGCCCTTGGGTACGAGAGCGTGCGCATCGGTATCGGTACCGGATCATTGTCTTTCTACTCACGGGCGCGAGTGCCCTTCGGTCAGGACGGGCCCGTCTGGTGGGCCGCGCGAGCGGCGATAGCCAACGTTCACTCCATGAGCGAGCGGCGGCGGGCTGCGTTCATGACAGCGCGACCGCCCCGTGGGCGAACGGTCGTTGAGCACGAGCCGGATTCTCTGGGGTGGAGACAGCTTCAGTTCGCAGGGATGGACGACGATCTCCCTCCCGAGCGCCCTGACGTGTTCTACGACAAGCCGGCCATGGTCAATTCACTTCTCCTGTATCGCGACGCGGCTCTCGCTCGGCTTGATGAGCGTGATCGCGCAATAGGGCTAGGTCTGATCCTTGGTCGCACGCAGCAGCAGATCGGAGCCGAAGTTGGGATCTCTCAGCCGGCGGTTTCTCAGCGGGTGTCGAGATCGGGGCTTGATCTCGTGGTGGCTGGCTTCGACGTGCTGTCCGGGGTTCTGAGGTGACGCCTCTGTTCGTCTGGCTGGGCGCGGTAGGGATCGCTGATCTCGCCGGTGCCGGAGTTCCGACTGCTGGTCGCATGCGGTACACAACGCGGTTCACCGTCGCTGGAGTGGCGGCGGCCGTGCTGGTCCTCATCTCCGGGTATGAGAAACCGTGGATCACCGCAATTGCTGCCGGCTGCATCGGTAGCGCCATGGCAGCGGTTTGGGCATCCATGACCGACGTGGCGGCCGATCAGGACTGCCCGAACCAACAGCGCGCGTCAGCTGCCGCCTTGTGGGGATTCATGGCGATGTGTGGTCTCGTGGTTGGGACCTCGACGATCTGGCCGGATCGCTCCGATCTGTGGTTGGCGGATTGGCTCGACGATTTGCCCTATGCCACGGCTTCGGTGTCCACTCAGCGGACGTTGGCGATCGCTGCAACCGTGGTCTTTCTGACCGAGACCGGAAACCACCTTGTGCGATTGGCTCTCGGATCGGTTCGGGTTACGACCGGCGCACCAACGTCACCAGATTCCGAGATCAAGGGCGGCCGTTTGATCGGGCCAATCGAGCGAATCCTGATCTTCGGTCTTGCGATCGGTGGCGAGCCGACTGCTGCTGCACTCATTGTGTCGGCCAAGGGGTTGCTCAGATACCCAGAGATCGGAAGTCGATCCAAAGACTTGGCCAAGGGTCAGCCGAGTCCGGCGGTGTTGAGCGAGTACCTAGTCGTCGGCTCCATGGTGAGCTGGTCGGTTGCGCTCAGTGTCCTGGTGTGGGTTCCCAGCTAGGGGAACTCGACAGGACCGGTCGAGCGAGGGTTCGAGTCACACTGCGCCCCCGACAGGATTCGAACCTGCGACCTTGTCATTAGAAGTGACCTGCTCTGTCCAGCTGAGCTACGGGGACATCGCCAAGTCTAGAGGTGAGCCCGTCGCCCCATGGGTGGATAACAAGTCACGTTTCTGAGCAAAACGCGCCGAAGCCGACCCCTTGTGGGTCGGCTCCGGGTTGTGCTCCCGGCTGCGGGTGGGTCCGGAAGCACGGGGCTTGTGAGTCACAAGCCCGATCAGGTGTCTCGTCAGGCATCAACTCCGGTGGGCTCGCCATCAGCGGCCGGGCCACCAGCTCCACGGCCTTCGCCGCGCTCGCCGCGTTCTGGCATTTCGGCGTCGCCGTTGACGATGTCGGTGAGCTTTTGCTCGAGCTCTGCGGCGTCGAAGTTCTCGGCGCGTGGGCTGTCGGGGTTCTCGGCGACCTTGGCCTCGGCGTCAGCGACGATCTGGTCGATCGCGGCGTCGATGTCGACGCCCTGCTGTGTGGCCAGATCGGCGATGGTTGCACCACCCTCGAGTGCCTCAC
>JAAETH010000401.1 GCA_024228575.1 Actinomycetes bacterium | reverse complement strand
TGATGAGGAGTTGACGCAGGAGGCGTTGGATTTGTTGGGTGCGCGGCAGAGGCGTGATTCGGGGGTGCCGTTGCCTGATGATCCTGTTGGGCGTGCTCATGAGCAGGGTTTGCGTGATGATTTGGCGGCCCATGAGCGGAGTTTGAATCGGCCTGCGTATCCGCCTGATTCGGGTGGTCGTCGTGGGGCGGCGAACCGGGCGCAGGAGGCGAACCGGGAGGTGGCAGACGAGATGGACCGCCTCGCCGGAACACAAACCAACACCCCAGCACCGGATGACGACGTTTGAACCGCGAGACTCAATTCGCGACGAAGTCGAACAGTTCGAGGGTGCCTTGGAACCCGATCCACAGTGTGTCGTCCACGACGCGGGCACTGTCCGCGGGATCTGGGTGCTCGTAGGCCAGTCCTGCCGTTCGGGCATCAAACGCGAGAAGCTGTGCTCCCACGATCAGCCATACGTGTCCATGGGCCAAGACGGGCTCGAGGATGGCGTCGGTGAACTCGATCCGATGAACCTCGTCGAAGGTGTCAGCGTCAACAGCGATGAGCTCACGGTCGACAGGTGCCGTCACCCATATGAGTCCCGTCGCTTCGTCGACGGCTGGCCGAGACAGTTGAAGGGGCCAGTCGATCGAGAAGGTGTCGCTGTCGGCAGTTGCCAGTGACCTGGTTCGGACGGTGAGGTCGTCGCTCACACCGTGGATGAGGGCGAGCTGACGATCCGTCAGGATTGCTGTTCCCGACGAGTCGTGCACAGGTGAGAGATGTGCGCCGCCGAGCTCGATGGTCGTCCCGAGTTCCTGGGCATCTCGATCAAAGACCCATATCCGGTCCGAGTCGGAGCTGAAGATCCTCCGACCGATGGCAGTTGTCGACAGAAGGCCCGTTGCCGTATTCCCTGCGGCGACAACCGGCAGCCTCTTGACGATCTGCTCAGTGGTGGGGTCGACGAGCGAGATGGTGCTGCCCGTTGGAGCAGTGGTCCCGCTGTAGTCGTCGAGCCAGACCACGCCATCGTGAATGTCGACGAAGCTGGCGCCATTCGTCTCGACGGGAATGGTGCGAGTCACGCAGACGCATTCGACGGAAAGGACGAGGATTGCGCGATCATTTGCCTGAGAGATCCAGATCTCGTCGCCGAGGTCGAGAAAGTCGGTGGGAAACGCGTGCTCGGCTTCGGCATCGATACGCGTCAGCAGTTCGCCTGTGGCCTTCGAGACGACCTCGAAGAAGGTCGCACCGTCGACGCTGAACGTGTCAACGCGCAGGAACACGAACTCGCGTGAGGTCCCGACGACGTAGGCGTTCTCGAGTTCGGCTTCGCCGCGCTTCACCAGGGTGAACCGAGCGTCGGGTTCTTCGTTGACAGCTTCGTCCGTGATCGTCGGCTCCTGGACAACGCTCGTGGCCGTGGATCGGGGCTCGGCGGTCGGCGTCACGATTGTGCTGTCGTCGGAATCGACGGCACTGTTCTCGGTGCTGTCGGGTAGCAGGAACCAGCC
>JAAETH010000400.1 GCA_024228575.1 Actinomycetes bacterium | reverse complement strand
TCGAGAATGGTCGCGGCGGCCTCCGTCTGAGCTCCCGGCCCGACGAGGGACCCAAGGTCAGCGTATGGTTCCCGGTCTTAGCGGAACACGGCACTACCAGCGATACCAACCGACGACTGAGCCTCGACCTTGACGATGGCCAGCCACTGAGCAGGAGAAGCGAGAGATGAGACACGACGTCTTGGTGGTCGAAGACGAGGCCGGGCTGCTGCGAGGCATTGTGCGAGGCCTGGGAGCCGACCCTACGATCCATGTGGAAGGGGTCGAGACGGTAGACCGGGCAGAAGAGGTTCTCGACTCTTCGCCTCCCGACCTCCTGATCACCGACATCCGCCTCCCTGGGCGATCCGGTCTCGACCTGCTGCTGGAGCTCGAGAAACGTGCGCTGCGGATCCCTGTTTTGGTCATGACGTCCTACAGGTCTGCCTACGAGGATCAACTCGCCAGCCGCAGCGGGCTGAAGGTGCTCGAAAAGCCCGTCCCACTCGCCACCCTGCGCCGACTGGTCAAGGAGAAGCTCCAGGAAAGCCAGACGGCTCGTCCGTTGGCACCTTTCGGGCTGGAGGACTACCTGCAGCTGGCGAGTCTCAGTCGCCACTCGCTACGGTTCGAAATCTCGCTTCCCGATAGCATCTCCGGGCGCCTGGAGGTGGTCGACGGAGAGCTCTGGAATGCCACCTGCGGTGAAGCGACAGCTGACGACGCCCTGAAGACGATGTTGGATTCTCCGTCTTGCGACATCACCTGCTGCGACCTCACCGAGCAACCCTCCGATCGTCATTTTCAAGGCAGTACCCAGGGCGTTCTCCTCGACCTGGCCCGGCGCGACGACGAGAAGAGGCGAGACGAGGGTAAGCCAGGAGAATCGACTTTCGACCCCGAG
>JAAETH010000399.1 GCA_024228575.1 Actinomycetes bacterium | reverse complement strand
GAGCTTGTAGCGCTCGGTCCGGGCCAGGTGCCACCCGAACCACCAGTCGATCATCTCCGGTGTGGTGCCTGGCCACGACGTCCAGATCGCAACGCTCAGCTCACCATTGGTGCATCGCGCCATCCCGGTCTCGAGCGGCAGATATCCCGGTTGAAGAAGGTCGCTGATGTTGTCGAGGTTCATCCCCTCGACGTCGTCTTGTATCCCGGCTGTGATGGCTTGACGGACGGGCTGGGGAAGCTCGGGCACGTTCCAGTCGAAGAACCGTCGGGTTAGATCGTCGTGTTCGTCACGCCAGATTCCGAGGTGGGTATGGCGGTCGGGGTCGAGGGTGGTTTCGTGAGCGGCCCGGGTGCTGTCATCCATCAGGTGTCACCGAATCATTAGGTCGAGGTAGGGGTAGATCGATGCCGAGACCGCAGTCTCGTCAGCTCAGTACGACCTCGGCAGGCCGATACCACGCTCGGCGATGTAGTTGCGGATCATCGCACTGTTGATGGGCGCGCTGCGTACGACCCGCGCCATCCTCCAGAGGCCCAGG
>JAAETH010000398.1 GCA_024228575.1 Actinomycetes bacterium | reverse complement strand
GGCGGGTCTTCATCGCTGCCACCAACTCGTGATAGCCCCAAGGGCCACCAATGTCTTCAGGTGGGCCAGCGCGACGGCCGTGTGTGCAACGCACGAACGGCCGGTCCCCTCGTTCGGCGACTACCTTCTCAATTGTCAACATGAGGCCCCAGTTGTCGCCATAGTCATAGACGTATCCCACCCTGCCGCCAGCGTTCGCGACCGAGCCCAACGTCACCGATCTGCTGTCACTGCTATCACCGCCGAAGTTGGGGCTACTGCTGTAGCGGTCGTACCCGACCTGGAAATGGTGGAGATGGAAGTTCTCCCAACCGAGCCCGATCTGGATGACCATGTGGACATCATCGAGCGAGGCTTCGGAGTCAAAATCGAATCGGCGCCAAATGACTGGCCTGATCTCCTCGACCTCGATTTTGACGCGATGCAATGTGGCGCCCATGGTCCCAGTCCCTTTGAACATACGGTGGTTGGCTCATTCAATCTACGACCACCAGCGACCCGCCGACGGCGTCCCAGCAGTCCACATCTAGCCGGTTGGAAACTGGCCGAAGTTGGTCACGGACTCAGGGAACCCCTGCTCGCTGTTCATTCCTCGCCGTTGAGTCGATCAAGCTCCCGACGACTTCGTTGGACTGCGGCAACGATCACTGACCGGCCGGTGTGGTCACCGAAACGGGTGATCACCTCGTCATAGACACCGATCGCCTCATCCGACCGACCCAGGGCCCCCAACCTGACGCCTTTGTTGAACATGGCCATCGCTACTCGTTCGGTGATGGCGGGTTCGGTGTGGTCACCGAAACGGGTGATCACCTCGTCATAGACACCGATCGCCTCATCCGACCGACCCAGCTCTCCGAGGGTGGCGGCGATGAAGAGGAGCGGGTCGGGGTCGGTGTCGGTTGCTGCTTGTGTCCAGTAGGGGATGCTCTTTGTGGTGGGTCCGTTGGCAGCGATGTACGCGTTCAAGCCTGCGGTCTTGGCTTCGTGGGGGGTCATCGAGACTTGTGCGGCTGCGGTCTGGTGGTTCAGGCGGGTCATCATGTCTGCTACGAGGGGGTCAGCGAGGCGCCATTGGTCGTGCCCGACCGCGAACGCCCACGGCCCCGACACCGGTGGTGTAAGCGCCCACTGAATCTCAGCTGCGATCTCTGAGCTTTCGAGCACTGGGACGAGATCGCCGACGATGCTGTGTAGTCGGTCTTTGCCTAGTCCTTGTGAGTTGATCAAGAACGCGACCAGGAGACCTTCGAGAGTTGCACGGCGGGTGAGGGCCGCGGGGTTCTCGTAGGCAGCTTCGATCTGGGCGAGCATCTCAGGTACCGCGGCCATGGTCGGCGCCAGGGCTCGAAGAACCTCATCGTCATCGACAAGGTCACCGAACAGGCGGCGGGCCTGCGCATACTCGGTGTCGGTCAGGTCGACGGGGAGGCGGAGGGCTCGTGATTTGAGCTGTAGCACAGCGTCTGCGTGTCGTGTGTCATCTCCTCGCTGTCGGAGCTGCCCTGGCGATCCACTGAGATAGTCGGGCCACACGGTTCCAACGATCAGGATCCGTTCAGGCGTCGGGGAAAAGCAAAGCTCAGCGAAACGGGGAAGCTGATCATCCAACGGGGCGAGCAGCGGACTCTCGGCCAGAGGACCTGATGCTTGCTCGTAGAACTGGAGATCATCGAGCAACACAACCTTGACAGCGTTTCGCTGCGGTTCGAGCCCATAGCGGCGCACCCGCTCAGCGAGCCCACCAAAATCGGCGTTCCTTGGCTGATACACGACAATGTCGTGGGTTTGGGCCAGACGCTGCAACGCCTGTAACAAGCTCCGAGTTTTCCCGCATTTCGAGTTGCCGCTGACAAAGACAAACCGGTCCCACAGCGTCGTGTCCGACTCCGGGTCGCTGGCAACAACAGCACCAGCCAGCCGTGCACTGATCTCGGTATCGAGTTCGCGGTCGATGTAGGCCGGGACCGTGTTGTCGACGATGTGTGACCGCAACAGAAGACCCCACCTGTCGTCTTCCAACCACTGAGAAAGATCCGACCCCTCAACAACCTCAGCGCTCTGCCCAAGGGTCAAAGCCTGAGCTGCGACCACGTCGGTGATCAACTCGAGATGACTTCGGACCGCGACCTCGAAATCGGTGACACCGGTCATAAACCGAAGGAGAACCTCAACCACAGCCTCCGCTGTTTCGTTATCATCGCCTCGTTCGACAAGCCCCCGCCGTTTCCAGAACCCAGCGAGGCGGGCACCCGCCGAGCGGACCAACTCGCCATCTGTTGACGCCCGGGCAAGATCACGGACCGTGTCCTCTTCCTTAACCCAAGCGCGGACGTGGCGGATCTCGACCCGTTCAAGATCAAGAAGATCAAGCTCGGCCCGGATCGCCCGCCATTTCCAATAAGACGCCTTGACCCCAGCAAGGCGTTCCCACAACGACAAGAAGTCCTCAATACCCCCAACCGCTGTCACAATGCCAGCAAGAACCACCACTAGAACCTACCCACTGTCACTCAACAGAACCCGCGCAGCCGCTACTCTCTGCACCCTTCCAAAGTCCCATCCCGGCTTTCCGAGTGAAGCTCTATCGTATGCTCACACTCGAACTTGGCGTGACCATCCCGACCGTCAGTCTCCAAGCTACTTGTTGTCGGTTCCTGCCACCTTCCTGGTTAACGGTTATTGGCGGCCGGCCCCCCTACTTGGTCGGCGTCACCCGAGTCGACCGCAGATGGTGCACCAACACCCCCAGCGCACTCAATGCTTCTTCCCGCAACAGCGCCCAGTCACGCTCGCCGAGCGCCTCGACCTCGGCCAGGCGCTGCTCAACCACTTTCACATCGGTCCAGTCCATGAATCGAACATTAGTTCGGGAGAGAGGCCAGGGCTACTCGACACCCGCCTCGCCCTCAGCTAACCAGCGGCCCTGACGGTTGCCGCTAGGCGGGGGAGGGTCCGAGCAAGTAGTCGATCTGTGCGGCGACGCCGCGGTTGTTGATCTCGGCAGCGTCTTGGCCGGCGAGGTCGAGGAGATCCTCGTTGTCGTCGCTCGCTTCGACCTCGACGATCACAGCGCCGTCGAGGCCACGCCGGTCGCTGTTGGCTGTGTCCCAGTCCAGGCAGGGGCCACGCCTGGTCCCATCGGGAAGGGCGAGGTAGTACAGGATGGCTGAAGCAGTCTTGGAGATCACACGGCACACGAGGTCGTGAACGAGGTCGTCGAGGAGTTCGATGATCTCGTGATCGTCGAGGTCGAGGGTTGCTGGTTCGTGTCCGAATGAGGTTGCGATCGTTCGGAGGTCCCCAGCCCGTCGCTGGGCTGCGGTTGTGGTGAGCGCCGATCGAGGGGGGGCTACGAGCAGGGCGAGGGCGATGGGGTACTCGGCCCGGTGATGATCGCTCGGGCCGCGGGTTCGTCGCAGCCAGGGGGCAATCGTTGCGGTGGCGTCAGCGACGTGT
>JAAETH010000397.1 GCA_024228575.1 Actinomycetes bacterium | reverse complement strand
GCATTGAGTTGGTACATGGTGTGGGCGGCCAGTACGGCTACGTCAAGGCCGATCAGCGATGTCGAGGACCAGACGTTGATGGTCGAGGGGTCCGACGTCTGCTGTTGTGTGAAGGACAAGAGGGCACCAGGGGGGAGGTAGGCATGGTCTGGACCTACTGCTTGAGTGATCCGCGTCCTGAAATTGTAGATCAGCTGCTCTCCCGAGATTGAGACGTCAACGAACGGTCCTTGGGTGACTTCAACGATCATCCCGTAGGGGCGGTTGTTCGCTACGTACACACTCATGTCAGATGACTCTGGCGAGTCGAGCCAGCAGGCGATGACAGGAGGAGTGGCCCAGCCATCGGTGTTCGGCTGCCAACCGGCGACCTCGGCTTGGTTCCAGCCATCTCGGTCGCAGTCGGGTCCCCGGCTATCGGCGATGCCGAGCCATCCCTCGGTCCGCTCTTCGGCGTCGCGGATGGCGTGCTCGATCTCGAGCGAGTACAGGTCGAGGTCGTCCATCAGATCGCGCTCGGCCTCGGCTTGTTCGCTCTGGGTCCATCGAACCGGAACATCGGGCGATCCGAGCGGCAACTCGAACAGACCATAGACCACGGACTCAGTGCCAGTACGGCCGGACTCAGCGAGGTCGAAGACCGCCAGGTTGTCGAAGGGATTCCAGCCGCTGAGCAAGGGCACCCACCTAGCTGCTTGAGGGTCCCACCAGTGGGCGACGAACAAACCGGGCTCATCGTCATCGGCTAGGTCTACCGGCACAAACAACCGCCAAACGCCAAGCGGGATCACCTGAGGTTCGACCTCGAAAGCGGACACGATCACGGCCCAGTCCTGTGGATGGGGCGGCGGGTCGTCGACGAGGGCACCGACCGCGGTGATCTCCAACTCGTCAGTCTCATCCTCCGAGAAGAAGAAAGCAGGCGGGTTGGAGTGGGTGTCAACCCTATCCAATGAGGGTCGTGCAGGCTCGGAGGGCGATCCGTCAGAGTGGTCGACCCCGAGTGAACAAGCGACGGCGACCAGGCCACACGCACCCACCGACAGCCAACGAACCCGAGCCCCGCCCCTCATCACGACAACCCTACTGTCCAAGGCCCAGCCGAAGATCGCG
>JAAETH010000396.1 GCA_024228575.1 Actinomycetes bacterium | reverse complement strand
GGGGCTTCGACAAGTGTTCGGTGAGGACCTCGAGCGGTATGGCACGGAGGCGAGGAGGATTCGCGAGGTGCTCCGCCCCCTGGCTTTCGCTCGCGGTCGCGGCCTTCCCCAAAGGCAGATCTGGCCCGCGTTGGCCTCGGAACTGGCCAGCAGCGACCTTGGGGGGAGCGGCCAGGTCTATAGCGAGCGAGACATCGGGTACGTGGTTCGGGAAGCGGCCTGGTACCTGATGGAAGCGAGCGTGGACGGTGAAGCCACCTTCCGTCTCTACCACCAAGCGATAGCGGACGCCTTGCGAGAGGAGCTCGTCGATGACGAGTGAATACGATCTCGAGCGGCGATTGGCCGAGCGGCTGACCGAACTGGGCCGGCGAGATGGCTGGGGACAGTCAAGCCCATACCTTCGCCGGCATCTGGTCGAGCACGCAGCGGCTGGAGGGACACTGGCTGAACTAGGCGGCGATGCCGCCTTCCTGGTACACGCCGACCCAATAGCGAGCGCCTCAGCGCTGGGCAAGCTTCCCGGCCTATCACTCCCTCATGCAGCAGAGGCGTTCATCCGATCCTCCGCCGCAGTCCGCAGCGCTGCTTCTCTCGGTGATCGGTCGGCGGCACTTCGGCTCGAGCAGCTACTCAACATGCCGGGCATCGACGACTACGAGCAACTCACAAGCTTGGATGAGCCAGCTTCATGGTGGCCTCGGTGGGCACGAGCGCAGCCGGAATCATTTCATTCGATGTTGGAGGGTCACACCGGCGGGGTTGTGGGTGTGGCGTGGGGTGAGATCGATGGTCAACCCCGCCTCGCTACTGCCAGCGACGACCAGACGGTGAGGGTGTGGGACCCGGTGTCGGGCGACACCTCCATGGTCCTCGAAGGCCACACCGGCGGGGTTTTGGGTGTGGCGTGGGGTGAGATCGATGGTCAACCCCGCCTCGCTACTGCCAGCTACGACCAGACGGTGAGGGTGTGGGACCCGGTGTCGGGCGACACCACCAACATCCTCGAAGGCCACACCAACGGGGTTTTGGGTGTGGCCTGGGGCGAAATCGACGGCCAACCCCGCCTCGCCACTGCCAGCAACGACCAAACGGTGAGGGTATGGGACCCGGTGTCAGGCGACACCACCAACATCCTCGAAGGCCACACCGACTGGGTTCGGGGTGTGGCGTGGGGCGAAATCGACGGCCAACCCCGCCTCGCTACTACCAGCAACGACCAAACGGTGAGGGTGTGGGACCCGGTGTCAGGCGACACCACCAACAT
>JAAETH010000395.1 GCA_024228575.1 Actinomycetes bacterium | reverse complement strand
GGCTGGGAAACCGCCGTGTAGATCGGGATCTGGCGCGTCGCAGCCGCCAGCTGGATCTCTGTCCCATACAGCTCGACGGCCTCACCGCTGAAGAGCATCCTGAACTCCTCGATCCCGGTCCTCAGCTCCGACAGCTTGGAGGGGCGGCCACCGGCACCCAAAACGGCGGACCATCCGGCTCCGAGTCCCAACATCGCCTTTCCGCCCGACAGCTCGTCGAGTGCGGCGGTGGCATTGGCCGTGACGGTCGGATGACGGGTGACGATGTTGGTGACCGCCGACCCGATGTGAACGTTCTCGGTAGCCAGGGCGGCGAGGTTCATCACCGCGTAGACGTCCTTCATCCCCAGTTGGAAGTCGATGTACCAGAGCGCCTCGAACCCCTTCTCGTCGACCGCTTTCGCCAGCTGCGACGTTCGACTCAGAGGTTCGCGCGGGCTCACGCCCATCGAAATGCCGTATCGGTTGCTCATGGTGTGCGCTCCTGTCGGTCACTCATGACATCAGATCCTCGAGTAGGTGGGCGACGAGACGCCCGTATTCATCGGGTTGGTCGATCGACACCAGGTGACCGGCACCGGCGATCTCGTGGTATCGCCCCCTCGGTACTCCGTCGACGATCAGGTCGGCTGCCTTCCTTGGACAGAACACGTCGCCGTCACCTCCGACGACCTCGACCCGAGCGGTGATGTCGCCGAGGACCGGTGTCAGTGGCGCCGAGCGCACCCCGATCATCGCCCTGGCAGCGTTCACATAACCCCCTCCTTCGCCCACAGCCTTCAAGCGTGCGGCGACAAGGGCATCGAGGTCTGCATCGCTCAACACCTGCTGGGCGGTATCGCCGCGCAGACCCGCACCGAACCCTTCCCAGTCCTCGGCTTCGATCTGGGCAATTCGCCCGGTGAAGAACTCGGCCGCTGCGCCACCGACTACCGACGATGCGGCAACAGCGATGACACCGACAACATTGTTGTCGCCGGTGCCAGCGGCGTGAAGGGCAATGGTGCCCCCGAGCGAGTAGCCGACGACCACGGCAGGCCCACACACCTCGTCGAGGAACCGGCGTAGGTCGTCGCTCAACTGCTCGAGGGTGCCGAGCCCATCACCCCCGGTGGTGGAGCCGTGGCCACGCAGATCTACGGCGTGAACGGTGAAGCCGTCGAGGTGTGGCAACACCGGCGCCCACGACCTGTGATCCTCGGCGAGGCCGTGAAGAAGAACCACGGCAGGACCACTGCCCTCGCTCAGATAGTGGACGGTGATGTCTCCGAGTTCGACTGTGGTCATCGAGGCTCTTCCTGGTTGGACGGGTCGCTGGTGAGGCGCCGGGCGAGTAGTTCATCGCGGAGCTGCTGTTTGCGGATCTTGCCAGCTGCCGTTCTGGGAAAGCGGTCGACCCTCTCGAGTCGCTCTGGCCAATAGCGGCGGTCCAGGTCTTGGGCCTCGCAATGGGCCAGGAGTTCGGGCAGTTCGAGGGGGACCGTCGATTGCACGACGGCACAGAGTCGTTCGCCGAGCCGTTCGTCGGGCCAACCGATGACGGCCACACCTTCCACGCCACGAAGAGCCGCTATCACGTTCTCGGTGTAGACGGGTGAGATGTTGACGGCACCACGGATGATGAGATCCTTCAGGCGACCGGTGATCGATACATAACCGTCGGCATCGATCTCGGCCAGATCTCCGGTTCGGAAATAGCCCTCCGGCGTGGTCAGCTCGTCGTACAGGCCGGGTTGCCCGTAGTAGCCGTTGAAGACGCCTGGGCCGCGCATGGCCAGCTCGCCGACACCCTCGGTTCGACCGACTCCATCGTCGCCGATGACCATCAGTTCCAGATCTGGTAGCGCGAACCCCACCGAGCTCGCAACCAACCGGTGGGTGGTATCGGGGGTACAGGTGGTGAGGCCACCCTCGGTCATCCCCCACAGGGGTGTCACGAAGGTGTTCGGAAACTCGTCGCGACACCTCTCGACCAGCGCGGGCGGAACCTGTGCCCCGCCGCAGAGGAAGCTGCGCAGAGGCGCGAGTTTCGGCTCGCGACGATCCCACTCGGCATTGAGGAGATCGAGCAAGAAGGGTGTGGCAGCCGAGGTGAAGGCCACCCTGTGTTCGGCGACCAACTCGAGTGCCTGCACAGGGTCCCACTCGTCCTGGAGGATCAGCGGAGACCCCAGGTACAGGGCGAGACGGGCACCGTGAATGGCCCCCACGCTGTGACCGAGCGGTGAGGGCATGAGGATGGGGGTGGTGTCGTCGAGAGCAAATCTCTCGGCGAACTGGCGGTTCAGGGTGGCGAGCGAGTCATCGGAATGGCTGACTGCCTTCGGCGGCCCCGTCGTGCTCGATGTGAACATGATGTGTTCGGTCGTCTCGTCGAGCGGCAGAGAAGTGGGATCGTCGCCCGGCTTCGAAACAACGCTCAGTCGACCATCATCGGTGGAAAGAACTGCGGGTGATGTCGCCGCTCGTTCGACTGCTCGAACCACATCCTCGATTGGTGTCGAACCCCTGTGGGCGGGGCAGCTGATCACCGCGGCCGGGTGGGTCAGGTCGACGATGTGTTGCAGGTGTTCGACTGTTGTGGTGATGGGTGTCGTGGCGGGAACATGTCCCGCTCGAAGGGTTGCCAGGAACGCCGCGAGCCACGAGATCTTGTTCGGCAGATGGATGACCACCAGCTTGCGATCGTCGACGGTCCTGCTGATCTGATCCGCCCAGACACAGACCATTTCCCACAGCTCAGACCGTGTCAGTCGACGGGTGCCGCTGACGAGGAACAGGGCATCGGGTTGTGCGTGAACATGGCTCTCGAAGCGATCGACCAGGCGTTCGCCCGTCCACCAGCCGGCCTCGCGATACCGGTCCGATTCGGGGGGCAATTCAGGCTTCTTCGTCGGAACGCGCCTCAACAGCCGCCCTGTCCTTGAGTTCGCGCCGCAGGGTCTTCCCGGTGGGGCTTTTTGGCACCGAGTCGATGAACTCGACCTCACGAATGCGCTTGAACGGGGCGACCCGGGCTCGCACGTGCTCCTTGACCTGCTCGTCGGTCATCTCGGCGCCCTCTGCGAGAACCACATAGGCCCTGGGGATCTCACCATCGCCGCCACCGACGGATTGTGAGACAACGGCTGCGTCGACGATGTCGCGATGTTCGAGGAGTACCGATTCGAGTTCGGCCGGTGCAACCGCGTATCCCCGGTACTTGATCATCTCCTTTGCCCGGTCCCGCAAGGTGACATAACCCTCGTCGTCGACGGTCACGATGTCGCCGGTGCGAAGCCACCGACCCGACTCGTCTTCGACGATGGCAGCAGCCGTCGCCTCTGGGCTCCCCAGGTATCCGAGCATCACCTGCGGTCCCGACACGAGCAATTCTCCCAGCTCTGCGGGCCCCAGATCGGCTCCGGTCTCCATATCGACGACCCGCTGCCTGGTGTCGGGGAGAAGACGGCCGACGGTGCCCCTCCTGATGGGTCCGGTCCGTGTCGAGTGTGTTGCGGGACTGGCTTCGGTGAGCCCATATCCCTCGTAGACCTCTGCCCCGCAGACCTGTTCGACGGTCTCGATCACGTGGGCGGGTACCGGCGCCGCTGCGGTCTGGATATGTCGAACACTCGACCAGTCGCCCTCGAGTCCCTGCGCCAGTTCGAGCATCACCGGAGGAACAACAAACAGATTTGTGGCCTGTTGTTCGGTCACCAATCGGGCGAACAGCTCGCGGTCGAAACCGGGCATCACCACCTGCTTGGCACCAGCGACAAAACCGATCGTCATGAGCCCGACCATGCCGTAGATGTGAAAGAACGGAAGGAAGTCGATCATCACCGACGTGTCGTCCACCGGTCCCGGAGCGAGCAATTGATGGACGTTGGCAACCAGATTGTGGTGCGACAACATCACACCCTTGGGAAGCCCGGTGGTGCCCGAAGAGTACGGAAGAGCGGCAACGTCGGTTCGGGGATCGACCGCCACACCTGCGACGTTTCCCGCAGAGCGCTCGGCCATCTCCCAGACATCGGTAGTGACGTAGAAGTGTTCGTTTCCCTCCCACGCCTCGAGAACCGCTTCGGCCGTGGCCGATCCGGCGAACACCGCCGACGCTCCGGAGTCCTCGAGCTGATACCTCACCTCTCGTGAGGTGTACAGAGGGTTCAGTGTGGTGACGGCAGCACCTGCTGCCTGAGCTGCCATGAACGTGACGATCCACTCGGGTGAATTGCCCGCGACGATGGCGACACAGTCACCTGGTCCGATCCCATCGTCTTGAAGGGCCCGACCGACCAACGAAACCACCTCACCCACGGTCGAGTAGCTGTACTCGGCTCCCGACACACCGTCGACGAGGGCAATGCGGTCCCCCCAGCGCTCCACCGAGCGGTCGAAGAGCTCGATGACCGAAAGGTCGGGATAGGGCAGGCACGACTCGAGCGGAGACCCGACGATCGTCATTGGAAAACCCCCAGAACGCCGCGGGCACCTACCCGACGATGCGGCGCAGACAATACCAGAACCATGTGTCGGCGGTACCGGCCACGCTGATGTAACTTTTGCACACTCATCCGCTTAGCTCCACCGGACCGTCCATGACCGACGCGGCCCTCAGGCCAAGCCTTCTCCCCGAACTCGAGCTTCACGCGCCGACCTCGATCGAGGAATTGACCAACCTCGTCGCAGGTGGGTGCCACCCGATCGGCGGAGCCACCGACGTCTTGTTGTCCGCAGCCCACACCGGCAACCCCCGACGGCTGGCGCTCACCGCCCACGTCCCAGAACTGACGACGTTCGCTGTCGGACCGGCCAACGTCACCATCGGGGGTGCGGTGACCCTGGGACAACTCATCCGATCGGCCGACTTCATCTCGTCTGTGCCCGCCCTCGCAGAGGGTGCCCACAACGTCGGCTCAACACAGCTGCGCAACAGCGCAACCTTGGTCGGCAACCTGTGTACCGCTTCCCCTGCAGGCGACACGATTCCAGGCCAGTTCGTCCAGGGTGCCGTCGTCGAGGTGGCGGGCCCATCGGGTTCGCGCAGGTCCGTTCCGGTTCGAGACTTCACCGTCGCCCCAGGGAGGACCTCCCTTGGCAAGGGCGAAGTCGTCACCTCGGTCCGCGTCGAACGGTGTGGCCGATTGGACGGCTCGGCCTACCGTCGGTTCACCGAACGCAACGCGATCGATCTGGCCTTCGCCAGCGTCGCTGCCCGGGTTTGGCTCGAAGCCGACGGCGAAACGGTGAAGGACGTTCGGCTGGCCCTTGGCGCCGTCGGTCCAACCGTCATCGACGCATCTGCCTGGGCGGCAGCGCTCGTCGGATTGTGTGTCACGGCCGAGAGGCTGGACCAGATCTCCGAGTCAGCGGCACTGGGATGTGCCCCGATCTCAGATCACCGCTGTAGCGCCGACTACCGACGCCAACTCGTCAGGGTCCTTGTCGCTGAGACGATCGAGCTAGCCGTGGACCGGGCCCACACATCCAATGCTGCCGGGGAAGGTCAATCGTGAACACCCCGTCGGCGCAGTTCGAGATCGTGGTCAACGGTGTTGCACACCATGTGTCATCTGGATGGCATTCACGGCGCCTGCTCGACCTTCTTCGTAGCGAACTGGGGCTCGTGGGCACAAAGGAGGGATGCAGCGAAGGCGACTGCGGAGCATGCACGGTCCTACTCGACGGTGAACCGGTCGTTTCGTGCCTGACGTTGTGCGCAATGGTGGGATCTCGCACCGTCACCACGGTCGAGGGGCTCAACTCGGATCACCTCGAACGATTCGCCGCAGGCTGCGAACGAACCGGCGGCGTCCAGTGCGGGTTCTGCACCCCGGGATTCGCGGTCATGAGTTCCTGGCTGGTCGATGGTGGCACCGAAACAGGCGACGATTCCGACGCCAAACTCCTCGAGGGCAACATCTGTCGATGCACCGGCTACCAGCAACTGGCCGAGGTCATCTCGAGCCTGCGAACGATCTCTGAAGATCCAACAGGAGCCGCGCCATGAGCAACCAGGTGTCGGCCTCGGTTCGCGATCGCGCACTGGGCAGGGCCCGCTACGCAGCGGACCTCGTTCCGTCAGGGGCAGCGGTTGCCGACGTGGTCCGCAGCCCACATCCCCATGCGCGCGTCGTGGCAGTCGATTCCACAGAGGCGCTGCAGACTCCCGGTGTGTTGGGAGTCCTCACTCCCGACGACTTCGCCGGAGTGACAATCGGTCGCTTGATCGCAGACGAACCACCACTCGCCTCGACAGCGCGCTACGTCGGCGACGGAGTCGCCGCTGTCGCCGCTGTCGATCACAAATCGTTGTTGGCCGGGATTGCAGCATTGAGGATCGAGTACGAGATCCTCGCCCACGCCACAACTACCGAACAGGCTCGCACCCTGTCCGTCGACATCCACAACACGGCACCTGGCAACATCGCCTCGTCCTTCAGCTGCGAACAAGGCGACTGGGATGCGGCGATCGGGCGTGTCGTCGAGTGGGCTGAAGGGACGTTCGAGAACGCTCCGGTGCCCCACGCCTACCTCGAGCCGAGGGCGACCGTTGTTCGTGTCGCCGACGATCATCTCGAACTCGTCACGGCCACCCACTTCCCCACCGCTCTCGAAGAGGACTACCGCGAGATAGTCAGGCCATGGGGAACCGATCTGCGCATCATCACGCCCGAGATGGGCGGATCGTTCGGCGCGAAGTGGGAACATCCCACCCATCTGGTCTGCCTCGCCTTCGCTCATCGGCTCGGTCGCGACGTCGTCATGGTCACACCCCGTCGCGACGACATGATCGCGGGGCGCGGACGGCTCGGCATGAAACTCTCCGTCGCCATCGGCGCCGACGCCGACGGAAGGCTCGTCGCCAAACGAAGTCGGGTCGAGTCGGACAACGGCGCTTACTCCGGACACGGATCATCGGTAACCGTCTCGGCAGCGATCAGGGCAGACAACATCTACCGATACGAGGCGGTCCGCGCGTCTGCCGACCTCGTCTACACCAACACGATGCCGTCGGAGTGTTTCCGCGGTTTTGGTCACCCCCAGGCAGTGTTTGCGCAGGAGCAGTTGATCGACGAACTCGCCTCGAAGCTGGGGCTGAGTCCAGCCGAGATCAGACGCCGCAATGCCGTTGCCGCCGGCGATGTCACCATCCACGGTTGGCAGATCGGCAGCTCCGGCCTACAGGAGTGCATCGACGAGATCGAGACCCGCATCGAAGCGCACCGCGCTGCCCAGACAGGTGCCGCCCAGACAGGTACCGCCAAATCCAATAGCCGGTTCAGAACCGGATACGGCCTGGCCACCTGCATCCACAGCATCAGCAGCCGCGCCTACGACCCTCGATTCGACCGCGACGACGTGAAGCTCACTCCACGGCCGGACGGCACCATCACCATCAACTCGGGCGAGGTCGAGATCGGTTGCGGTGCCAATGAGACCCTCCGCACGATCGTCGCCGAGGAACTCGGGGTGGCTCGCGAGATTCTTCAGGTCGTGTTCGGCGACACCGAACACGGTCCCTACGGTTTGGGCAACTTCGCCAGCAGGACCACCCTCTTCGCTGGGCGAGCTGCAATCGATGCCTGTCGGCAGTTGCGTCGACGCTGCGCCGAAGTTGCAGCGTCGCTCGGTCTCGCCGAGACATCGGTGGCAGAGGTCATCGGTGCCGCAGCCTTGACGGATCGCCTGAACGAGCTGGTGGTGACCGGACGTTTCGAACCAGACAACGTGGTGTTGCCCGAGTCATCGGCCTACGGCAACCTGAGCCCGGCCTACAACTTCGCTGCCCACGGGTGTTGTGTGAGAGTCGACACATGGACAGGCAAGGTCGTCGTTCAGCAGTACTGGGCGGCCCACGATCCAGGCCACCTATTCAATCCCCCCGGTGCCCACGGGCAGGTCATCGGTGCCGTCACACAGGGTCTTGGAATGGCCCTCACCGAGGCGCTGGAGCTCGACCCCGATGGAATGGTCCTGAACCCTGGGTTCCTGGACGATCGCGTCCCAACCTTCCCAGACGCAGTCCCTATCGAGGTGATCTTCATCGACATCGACGATCCTGCGGGCCCTTGGGGGGCCAAGACCATCGGCGAGCCGCCCCTCATCCCTGTCCCGGCATGTGTGGCCAACGCCATTCACGACGCTGTTGGCGTGCGATTGCGCCAGACCCCGATGACATCGGAGCGAACGTGGCAGGCACTGGCAACCAGGGAGACAATGCCATGAGTTCTTGGAGCAGGATCACACCGATCACCCGAGCTACGAACGGTTTCACCAGACCAACCGAACCATATCCATCAATTGCCGTTGCAACTGGCGATTGTTCTCGACGTTAGGCATACTTCCACCATGAGCAACCCAGATCTCCAGAAGGTCGAAGCAGCACTCGATACCTTCCTGGCCGACCACGATCCGAAATCCGAGAGCTACGAGGAGTTCAGGGGTCACCAGTTCGACGCCGGCCTGGCATGGGTGCAGTTCCCCGAGACCCACGGCGGTCTGGGAGTAGCCCCCCAACTCCAGAAGGTCGTGAACAAACGTCTCGCCGAAGCCGGCGCCGCGCCGACCGAAGCTTCGATGTTCTTCATCGCGCTCGCCGGGCCGACCATCGTCACCCACGGCGACGAGGCGGCGAAGAAACTGTTCCTACGCCCGATGTGGACGGGCGAGCACCGGTGGTGCCAGCTGTTCTCCGAGCCCGGTGCGGGTTCGGACTTCGCCGGCTTGGCCACCAAAGCCGTCCGAGACGGCGACGAATGGATCGTCAATGGCCAGAAGGTGTGGAACACGCTGGCCCACGTCGCCAGCTGGGGGATGTTGGTCACCCGAACCGACCCGAACGTGCCCAAACACCGCGGCATGACCTACTTCGCTCTCGACATGTCGGCCGAAGGCGTCGACGTGCGGCCGCTGCGACAGATCACCGGCGAGGCCGAGTTCAACGAGGTCTACATGACCGACGTCCGCGTGCCCGACACCCATCGCATCGGCGCCGAGGGCGAGGGTTGGCGGGCTGCGCTGACCACCCTGATGAACGAACGAACCGCCATCGGCGGCTCGGGTGGGGGTGGCGGTCCCAAACGCGGCAGCGGCTCCATCGAGTTCTTGGTCGATATCTACCGCCACAACGCCGAGCAGCACTCTCCCGCGGTTCGCGACGAGGTCATCGATCTCTGGATCCGAGCCGAAGTACTGCGCCTCACCAACATGCGTGCCTCCCAACTCGCCAGGTCGGGCAACCCGGGACCCGAGGGTTCGGTCGGCAAGGCCGTCATGGCGATCCTCAATCAGGACATCTGGGAAGCCGCGATCGGTCTTCAGGGAATGGACGGCCAGATCGGATACGACTACACGTTCAGACGACCGGGCTCGACCGATCTCACAGGTGGAGGCATCGGCTACGCCTTCCTGCGGGCAAGGGCCAACACCATCGAGGGTGGCACCACCGAGGTGTTGAAGAACATCCTCGGAGAACAGGTCCTCGGTCTCCCCGGTGAACCACGGGTCGACAAGGACATCCCCTGGCTCGAAGTGCCGCGAGGCTGACAGCCCCGGTCTGTCAATTGACTGCGTATGGACGGTTGTCGCGGGGCTGAGCCCGGCTTGTCGCATCGGGCACGGCGGTCGCCTGATCGATGTGATCGGCGAAGAACGAACGCACCCCCGCCCGCTCGAGGATCGCGTCTAGACGGGGGGATCGGGCTTCGACGTATCGGGCCAACATCACACCCCTCGCCGCATCGAGGAACGGTGTCGACTCGAGTTCCGCGGTGATCCCATCACCCAACTCGACGGTGGCCGAGCCATCGACGGTCGCCCGCGTTACCCACGGCAGGTAGTGGCGCCCTGCCTCGGCGATCACATCGATCAGCGAATCGGGAAGGTCGTGCGGGTCGAACCACTCGCCCCACTGCTGATGATGGGGCAGCTGAAAACGATGGGTGTGAGCAACCACGGCCGGGCCGTGTTCGTCGATGATGTCGCGACAATAGGGATCACCCACAAAATGGGCGACGTTTGCGCCGAACACTGCGAGGTCGGCCACACACGGACGATCACCGAGCAGGCACCGGCCATCGGCCAGGTGTTTGTCGAGTGCAACGAACCAGGGGATCACCACCTGTCCCATCCAGGTGTCGATATTGGCGCTGGAAACACCGAGCCTCGGCAGGCTCGCAGTCATGGTCTCGACCACACCCGAGCGCACGAGGGCCGCCGGTAATCCCACCGCAACCGACAGCTCCTCGGCAATCTGCCAACCAGCGGTCTCGGTGTTCGACCGATAGCTCCAACGACTCCCGACAGCGGGGCGGTAGAACCATTCGTCGGAGAAGTCGTCGAGCAAGTACGCCAGAAACCGCAGGGTGGTGTCCTCGGGCAGGACCGACCGCTCAGCCGGTGTGGCCAGGTCGAGATGTTCGATGATCGTCGTCGAATCCCACATTGGAACACCGTCGGGGGTACACACAACAGGGATACCCCCATTCCATCCGGCATCGATGGCCACCGTGTGGTCGCGAAATCCCGGCTCCAACCGCCAAGGACGATCCGTGTAGTCGAGATAGCCGGTCACCTTGCGAGTGAAGTACGACCGGGTGAGACCATGAACCAGAAACGGAGCCATCGAGAGATTGTGCCCTACAGCGGGTGGACACTGGCTCCCCAGCACCGACCGGGGCACGAAACTGACATCAGCGATGCGCCGGCGCCATGTAGAACCAGAACGGGAAGGGAGCACCCTGTTCTTTCAGGGCTGCTCGGGCCGCCATCACCGTCTTGCCGGCTTCGGTGTCCTCGTGGAACCAGGCCTCGGCAGCACGCCCGCCCGGGGGTGGGCCCGTGGCGAGCTCGAGAGCGGCCTCGGTGTAGTAGGCGCGAATGTCGTGACACACGGCGATGGTGTTTGTTCCTGGAAGCGGAACTTCCTGCCATGGCTCGCCCTCGGCCCACCGATGTAGCGCAGCCAACGCCTCGGTAACGGCGTCGGCATCGATGGCGCGGCCCACAGCGGTTGCGCCACGGGCATTGACCGCACGGTCGTACGCGGCGCGCAAACCACGGGCTTCGTCGACCGCTGGCGGAAGTGAGGCGTCGAACCGCGGCGGAATCGAACAGACGAGGGGCATCTCCTCGGACTCGACGACCTCGGGGTGGGTCTCGAGAACCGGCTCGGTTGCGCCGAGCATGCCGAGAGCCTGCTCGAGCACACCTCGCTGGAAAGAAACATCTCCCGGCCGGCCAAGGGGTCGCCCGAGCGGGAACTCGCAATACAGGGTTCGCGGAGGACTCATCTTCTCAGCGACGTCCTTCATGGAGGCCAGCACAACGGTCGACAGGCCGGCAGCTTCGAAGACGTGGGCGAGCGTACTCACGGTACGCGTGCACTCGGGTCAGACAGGTGTCAACAACACCACGTCAACCGCATCGGCCAGCAACTCCTGAGCACACGCGGGACCGGTATCGAGACGGAGCTCGCTGACCGTCTCTGGCTGGTTGCCGGCGAAGGCGAAGTGCCGCGGCGCCACTTCGCCGATCACGCCGTCTGCCGCCAACTCCTCGAGCCGGTCGATCGGGTAGACAACGTTCAGGTCGATCTGGAAACCGGTGTGATCGAAGTTGGGACTCCAGTGACCCATGATGAGGTCGCGATCGGTCCTGTCGAAGGCTCGGAAGCGGGTGTCGGCAGGTGTGTAGCGGTCCTGATCGGGACGGTGAAGGGCCGCCGACGTGACAATTGCGACACGGGCTTTGGCCAGTGGTTTGTCCAGCGGTGTGAACGCCGGATCGTCGAACGTCGGAACAACCTGTTGGGTCCCGTAGGCGCGCATCGCTTCGTCGCCCGCAGTTGTTGCACTCATGTCCCCATACCTCCCAGACCCACAAATTCGCAGGCCAATTCGACCTCACCCACGGGCACTGATGCCCACGGTCGAGCACAGGGCTCGACGAGATCTAGTGCTCGTAGTAGTGGCATATTATCCCGAGCCGACGCTAGTGTCACGCCCATGCTCTTCGAAGTGAATCGCCAGAACTTCCGGGACACCCGCACAGCGAACCAGCCGGCGGGCAAGCTCACCGATGGCCAGATCCGGCTAGCGGTCGAGCGATTTGCCTTCACCACCAACAACATCACCTACGCGGTGGCAGGCGACATGCTCGACTATTGGGGTTTCTTCCCGACCGAGGCACCCTGGGGCCGCATTCCGGCCATCGGCCTCGGCACGGTCGTCGAGTCAGCGCACCCCGGCATCACCGCCGGAGGTCGCTACTTCGGTTTCTACCCGATGGGTACCGAGCTGGTTATCGACGCCCGGCCCCATGGCGACGGCTTTCGCGACATCGGACCCCACCGGGCGAATCACGCCGCTACATACACAGACTTCCGCGATATCTCCGAGGACCAGTCGTTCAGAGCCGACCAAGCCGACGAGTACCTGTTGCTCTGGGGCATGTTCATGACCTCGTTCCTGGTCGACGACCACCTCGCAGACAATAACTTCCACGGTGCCGCCCGAACACTGGTCACAAGCGCTTCGTCGAAGACCTCAATCTCGCTGGCCCAATGCCTCGCACTGCGTGAAGACCATCGCTGCGTCGGGGTCACATCGGGGCGCAACCGGTCATTCGTCGAGCAACTGGGGCTCTACGACGAGGTGCTCACATACGACGAGATCGATCAGCTCGATCCTGCGGTGTGCTCCGGGTTGGTCGACATGGCGGGCAGTGCATCCATCCGCTCGGCAGTGCACACCCACTTCGGTGAAGATCTCGCATTCTCACTCACGGTTGGTGCCACCCATTGGGAAGAGGGAGGCGACACCGGACGCCTCCCCGGCCCCAAACCCGAGTTCTTCTTCGCTCCGGGTCAGCGGGCCAAACGAGTCGACGACTGGGGCGCAGCCGAGCTCGATTCGCGCATCGACCGGGCATTTCGCAGCCTCGTCGACCAGAGCAGCAATTGGCTCACGGTCGAGCACCGCGTCGGGCCCGACGGCATCGAGGCCACCTATCGCGACCTGCTCGAAGGAAGCGCCGACCCGGCCAGTGGGTTTGTCTGCTCCATGAATGAAGGCGATATCTCATGACCGGAAATCCACTCGTTCTCGTCGGCCAGTACGGCTCGCCCTACTCGCTCAAGATGCGCGGCGTGTTGAGGTATCGCCACATCCCCTTCCGGTGGGTCTTGCGCGGCTCGAAGTGGGACGACATCCCAACTCCCCCGGTGGCGATCATCCCGGTCATCGTCTACCCGAACGACGACGGCAGCCACGGTGAGGCCATCGTTGACTCCTCACCACAGATCATGCGGTTGGAAGGCGAGTTCGCCGGCCGCAGCATCGTGCCCACCGACCCTGCGCTCGCGTTGATCGACTCGCTCATCGAGGACTTCGGGGACGAGTGGGTCACCAAGGCCATGTACCACTATCGGTGGACCTACCAAGACGACATCGCCAGAGCCGGGCGGCTGCTGCCCGTCTCTCACAACCTGCAGCTCAACAGCGACCAGGGTCAGCAGATGTACGACTTCATCACGACCCGCCAGATCGAGCGCCGAGCACTGGTCGGATCCACCGATGTGAACCAACCCATCATCGAGGGATCCTACGAACGCCTACTCGACATCATGTCGACCGTGTTCGCGACCCAGGATTTTGTGTTGGGCGACCGGCCGGGCCGGGGTGACTTCGGTATCTTCGGCCAACTCACGCAGCTTGCGAAGTGGGACCCGACCCCCGTGTCGATCGCAGCCAAACGGGCGCCGAAGACGATCAACTGGGTAGACCGCATGGACGATCTCTCGTGGCTTCCGGTCGAGGGTGATCAAGGCTGGGCCTCGTTCGAAGAATTGCCGACCGGAGCGACGCAACTGCTCGACGAGATCGGTCGGACCTACGCCCCGTTCATGGTCGCCAACGCCGAAGCTCTCATGTCGGGCGCCGATGAGGTCGCGTGCGATATCGATGGCCAGACCTACAGGCAGGCCCCATTCGGCTACCAGGGCAAGTGCCTGCAGTG
>JAAETH010000394.1 GCA_024228575.1 Actinomycetes bacterium | reverse complement strand
TCTCGTCGATCAGGCCATGACCATGGTCCGCACCCAGCAATCGATGGTGCCCGAGCGTCCCTTCTTCTTGTACCTCGCCTTCGGGGCCACCCATGCCCCCCACCAAGCCCCCGACGAGTACCTGGAGAAATGGCGAGGACAATTCGACGAGGGGTGGGACGTGTGGCGTCAGCGGGTCTACGAGCGTCAGCTCGAGATGGGTGTCATCCCGCCCGGTACCGAGTTGGCCCCTCGCAACCCCGGAGTGAAACCGTGGGACGACCTGACCAATGACGAACAGAAGCTGGCCTGTCGTCTCCAGGATGCGTTCGCCGCCATGCTCGATCACACCGACGTCCAGCTCGGCCGCCTCCTCGACTCACTCGATGAGCTTGGAGTCGGCGACGACACCCTGATCATGGCCCTCAGCGACAATGGTGCCTCCCAGGAGGGACTCCAGGCTGGTGTCACCGACACCTTCCTGTTCTTCAACGGGCTGGAGCAATCGGTACCCGATGCCATCGATCGACTCGACGACATCGGCACCGTCCGTTCCAACACCAACTACCCGTGGGGCTGGTCTCAGGTCGGCAACACTCCGGGCAAGCGCTACAAGCAGAACACCCACGGGGGAGGGGTCCGCGATCCCCTCATCGTGTCGTGGCCGAACGGGATCGATCCCGCGGTCCAAGGCCAGATGAGAGACCAGTTCCACCATGTGATCGACCTCACCCCGAGCATCTTCGAGGTGCTGGGGGTGGAGGCTCCCGACACGGTCAAAGGGGTCGCTCAGCAGCCGATCGAGGGCACCAGCTTGGCCTACACCTTCGCCCCTGAGGCCGATGACAGTGGTGTCGTACCCACCCGCAAGGCCAGCCAGTACTTCGAGATGAACGGCCATCGGGCCATCTGGGCCGATGGTTGGAAGGCCGTCTGCTTCCATGTCGACGGCAATCACATCGACGACGACGTCTGGGAGCTGTACCACCTCGACGAGGACTTCTCGGAGTGCAACGACCTCGCCGAGCAGGACCCCGATCGGCTGACCGAGATGGTCGAGATGTTCTGGGACGAGGCCGAGGCCAACGGAGTGTTACCGATCGACTCGGGGCACATGCGTGCCATGTTTGCCGGCCACCCGGTTGCGGGCACGCCGAGAGCGCGCAACGATTTCGATTTCCACACACCCATCGATCGCAACCCGATGGACACCGCTCCGCCCCTCGGTGCCCGGTCTTGGACGATGAAGGCAGCTGTGTCACGCAACGATGCCGATGAGGGAGGTGTCCTGATGGCTGCTGGCACGGTCAACAACGGACTCGTCGCCTACGTGAAGGGCAACCACCTCGTCTACGACCACAACTTCTTCGCCGACCACACCGTCATACGGTCCGACCACGAGCTACCCGTCGGCGATGTCGAGTTGACGGTCGAGTTGAAGCGCGTCTCGAAGGGCCCAGCCCGAGTTCGGCTGCTCGCCGATGATGAGCTGATCGGCGAAGGAGTTGTGCCACGGGTCTCGGTGATGATCAGCTCCGTCGGCATGGACCTGGGCAAGAACCCCACAGGAATCAGCGACGACTACGAGGCTCCGTTCGTGTTCGAGGGATCCCTGCACAGGGTCGAGTTCTCGACCGAACGTGCCCTTCGTCCCGAAGACGAGATGGCGGCCGAGATCCGGACAGCACTCGGAACCCAGTAGCGATGAAGACCATTGGCCTGCTCGGCGGGATGAGCTGGGAAAGCTCCATCGAATACGAGCGCATCATCAACGAGCGGGTGCGCGAATCCAGGGGAGGGACGGCTTCGGCCGACCTGATCATCCGCAGCTACGACTTCTCGGCGGTCGAGGCGTTGCAGGAGGCCGACGACTGGGACGGGGCGGCGCGCCTGCTCGCCGGTGACGCGAGACGATTGCAGGAGGCCGGAGCCGATCTCATCGTCCTGTGCACCAACACCATGCACCGGGTGGCCGACTCGATCGAAGCCGCCATCGACGTGCCATTCCTGCATCTCGCCGACGCGACGGCTGCGGCCGTCGTCGATGCGGGCATCACCACCGTCGGCCTTCTCGGGACGCGCTACACGATGGAACAGGACTTCTACCGTGGCCGCCTCGGGTCTCACGGGCTCGAGGTCGTGGTTCCCGACGAACCGGACCGGACCACCGTGCACGACGTCATCTACGACGAACTCGTGCGCGGGGTCGTCGACGAACGGTCGAAGGCGGCCTACCTCGACGTCATCGGCCGCCTCGCCGAGCGGGGTGCTCAGGGTGTCATCGCCGGGTGTACCGAGATCGAGTTGTTGGTGGGGCCCGACGATGTCGACGTTGTTTTCTTCCCAACGACGCGCCTCCACGCCGAGGCGGCCGCCGCAGCGGCTCTGGCCCCGATTTGACCTGGGCAGGGCGTGCCGCCCATCGTGAAGGGATGTACGACGACATCTTGTACGAGGTCGAAGACCCGGTAGCAACCATCACCTTGAACCGTCCGGACGCGTTGAACGCCTGGACGGGGACGATGGAGCGCGAGATCCACGATGCGTTGAAACGTGCCGATGCCGACAGCTCCGTTGTTGGTGTCGTCATCACGGGCGCTGGTCGTGGGTTCTGTGCGGGAGCCGACATGAACACCCTTCAGGACCTCAGCTCGCGAGAGCCGTCCGAGGCTGGCGACGCTCCCTTGGTGGCGCCGGTCGACGATGGCCAGGTAGGCGATTTCGACGGACGTTTCCCCAGTGTCATGGCTATCTCGAAGCCCGTCATCGCCGCCGTCAACGGTGCGGTCGCGGGCATGGCCTATCCGTTCTCGTTGTGCTGCGACCTGCGGGTCGGCACCGAGAACTCGTTGTTCGTCACTGCGTTCGCCCAACGCGGGCTCGTCGCCGAGTGGGGCCTCAGCTGGATGTTGCCTCGCCTCGTCGGTCCGTCGGTAGCGCTCGACCTGCTGTTCTCTTCGCGCCGGGTCAAGGGAACCGAGGCACTCGAACTGGGCCTGCTGAACTACCTGGTCGAGCCAGACGAGCTGTTGCCGTTCTGCCGCTCCTACATCGAGAACCTCGCCGCCACCAGCTCGCCTGCGTCGATGGCGATCATGAAGCAGCAGGTCTACGAGCAGCTCCACAAGGGTTTGGGGCAGGCAGAACTCGATTCACAGCGCCTGATGGTCGAGAGCTTCAACAGGCCCGATTTCGCCGAAGGTGTCAAGTCGTTCGTAGAGCGTCGGGCTCCGCAGTTCCCGCGGCTGGGCGACTAGCCCATCCCGCCATCGACGCGCACCAGGGCACCCGTGGTGAAGCTCGATGAAGGGCTCGCCAGAAACAGGGCCGCCGTCACGATCTCGTCGGGCCTGGCAGGCCTACCCAAGGCGTTGTTGGCTGTCTCGCGGGCCTGCTCGGGCCATGCCTTCGAGATGTCGGTCAGGAACGGACCAGGCGACAGGGTGTTCACCCTGACATTGGGCCCGTACTCGGCAGCGAGGCTGAGGCTCATCTCGTTGAGAGCCGCCTTCGCGCTCGCATAGGGAACGATGCCGGGGCTGGGCAGCAGCGAGGCTGACGAGGTGACGTTGATGATCACCCCGCCGTCGCCGTCAGACATGCGCTTTGCCACCTGGCTCGCCATGCGGAACGGCCCCTTGAAGTTCAGGCTCACGACGCTGTCGAACAACTTCTCGGACACCTCATGACTGGGTGAGGCCGGGCCCATGCCGGCGTTGTTGACCAGGATGTCGATCCGGCCCCACTCGCTGTAGACCTTCTCGATGAGGGCGTCGATCTCGTCCCACCTGGCGGCGTGGAGCTGCACGGCCATGGCCCGTCGGCCCATGGCCCTGATCTCGTCGGCGACACTCTCGCAGGCGTCGAGTTTGCGGCTGGCTACCACCACATCGGCTCCCCGTTGGGCGAAGGCCTTGACCATCTCGTAGCCGAGTCCTCGGCTGCCGCCGGTGATGACGGCGATGCGGTCGGTCAGGTCGAACAGGGGGTCGGGTTGCGTCATGCCACACAGAATGCCCAACTTGGCGCACAATGACGCAATGGCACGGATCACCTTCGTCGGAGCCGGTAGCACAGCGTTCGCAAGGAACCTGCTCGGCGACATCCTCTCCAAACCCGAGCTGGCCGGCTCGACGGTCGCCCTGCACGACATCGACGAGGAGCGCCTGCGGACATCAGAGCTGGTTGCCCACAGGACCGCCGCGGTCGTCGGTGCGGCCCCCAACATCGAGGCGACCACCGACCTTCGCCGGGCGATCGACGGTTCCGACTATGTGGTTTCAATGTTCCAGGTCGGCGGATACGAGCCGGCGACGGTCACCGACTTCGAGATTCCCAAGCGATACGGGTTGCGTCAAACGATCGGCGACACCCTTGGCATCGGCGGCATCATGCGCGGCCTTCGTACCATCCCGGCCCTACTCGAGGTTGCCGCGACGATGGAACAGGCGGCCGCTGACGGATTGTTGCTGAACTATGTGAACCCCATGGCCATGTTGTGCACGGCGGTCGACCGGGCCACGTCGATTCGCACGATCGGCCTGTGCCACAGCGTCCAGGGAACTGCCGCCCACCTGGCCGACGACCTCGGGGTTCGGTTCGACGAGGTTCGCTATCGATGTGCCGGCATCAACCACATGGCCTTCTACCTCGATTTCTGGAGCGAGACCACCGACGGTCCCGTCGACCTGTATCCAGCGCTTGCCGAGCGGGCCACACACCCGGCGCCAAGGCGAGCGCTGAGGGGGCTGCCGGACGGCCTCGCCGACGAGGTCCGCTACGAGATGTTCCGGCGGCTCGGATACTTCGTCACCGAGTCGAGCGAACACTTCGCCGAGTACGTTCCCTGGTTCATCAAGTCGGGAAGAGAGGACCTGGTCGATCGTTTCGAGATCCCCCTCGACGAGTACCCCAGGCGCTGCGAAGCCCAGATCGCAGGGTGGAAGGTCTTGCGCGACCGCCTCGAGGACCCGCAAGCCGAGGTCAGGGTCCGCCCCAGCAACGAGTACGGCTCTGGCATCATCCACTCGATCGAGACAGGTGAACCCCGTGAGATCAACGGCAATGTCGCCAATCGGGGCCTCATCGACAATCTGCCGGAAGGTGCGTGTGTTGAGGTGCCATGTCTCGTCGACGAACATGGTGTGCAGCCGACACCGGTCGGGGTATTGCCGCCGCACCTGGCAGCTCTGATGCAGACCAACATCGGGGTGCAGGAGCTGACGGTCGAGGCCGTTCTGTCCGGTGCCCGCGAACACGTCTACCACGCAGCGATGCTCGACCCACACACGGCCGCCGAACTGGATCTAGAACAGATCTGGTCCCTGGTCGACGACCTGCTCGAAGCCCACGGCGGCTTCATCCCGGAATCCCTGAGATAGTGAGATCGAGATTCTTGTAGCGCCAATGGCCGCCTCAGACGTCTATGGGTATGGGAATGAAAGCGGTGGAGCCTTTCGAGGTGCTGGCCAGGGAGGCTAGGCCGAGGCTTTGGCGTGCGTTCGTGGCCGTTCGTGGCACCGATGGAGCCGACGAAGCGGTGGCCGAAGCGATGGCGTCGGCGTGGGAACACCGAGACCGCCTGGCGGATACGGCGAATCCGATCGGGTATCTGTATCGGGTTGGTCTCACCCGTTCGGTACGGCGCAAGCCGCCGCGTCTGCCAGCACCCGCCGAGGTGGGCCTTCCCGAGGTCGAGCCTGGGTTGATACCGGCGATGCTCGCGTTGCCCGAAACCCAGCGCACCGCGGTCTGGCTGGTTCACGGGTGCGGTTGGACCTATGGCGAGACGGCTGAGGCGATGGGCATTGGTCGGTCGACGGTCGGCACCCACGTATCCCGAGGCATTGTGGCACTTCGGCGGCAACTGGAGGTGAAGACCCATGGATGAGAAGACGATGGACCCAGAAGCCCTCGAAGATGAGTTCGGGGCGCAGTTGAGGGCCTATGGGGACGCTCTGCAGTCGGCTCACTTCGACCATTTCGGCGAACTTGCCTGCGCAGGGGGAGAGGTAACCGCGGACAAGCGGAAGAGAACCCAGCTGGCACTTGCTGCAGCAGCTGTGGTTCTTCTGCTCCTTGGTGTTTGGGCCGGTACACAACGAGCGGAAAGGTCGGCGGTCGTAACCGACCCGACACCCACATCTGAGGCTGACCTCCCCGAAACGGGTAGTACGCAGTCCACGGCGAGTACCGTTCTCGATGGGGTCGCGACACCTCCGCGTCTCTTGTCCGATGACGATCGGTGGGTTGTCAGCTATTCCTCGGCGAGGGTGGAGGGATCCGATCGCCGAACCGGTGGCGGCACCTGGGTGTGGCGGGTCGACGGGAAGATCGTCATGTTGCTCGATGGCGTCGGGTTCGAGAACCTGGGGTTGCTCGAAGATGCTCAAGTCGAGACGGTGCACAACCGGGCGATCCTGCCCTGGCTTGCGGATGGTGAACCGGTAGCGCTTCAGGGATTCGACTCGTCTGGCCCGACCATCGTCGAGATTGCGGCGACTCTTGTCCGTGATGACGCGGGGTGGAGCCTGCCAGGCGGGGAAGTCGTTGTCGCCGAACCTCTCGGGACGCCCGGCCCCAACAGCGTTTACAACTTCACCCTGGCGACTGTGGAGGCCGGTGGCAACGCGCTGCCGAGCATCCAGGGACAAACGAGACGCGAGCCGATCGCGTCCCTCTACCGCGAGCTGTTCGATGCGAGCAGCCTCGGACATGTGTCGGAGATTGAGGCCGCTGACCACGTGGGGTTCTTGATCAGCGGCACCGATCCGAGCGGATCGTCGGACACGGCCCTCGAATACGCCGTAGTCGGACTCGACGGCTGGGTGATATCGCTGCAGTCGTCGCTTTCAGGAGATGTCCTTGTCGGCTTCTTGAACTCCGCATCGCGGGTCACCGACAAGGCTCTGTGGACCGACGAGCAGTGGGCACAGGACCAGGTCAACAGGGAGCTATTTGGTGTGACCGGCGCTCCGGAACCGACCGCGGTGCTCGTGCAAGGATTCGACAGACTTCACGTGGAGTCCCGTCGTCCTCGGGTGCCCGAGGTTGTGATCGAGACCTGGCGTTGGGAAGAAGATGCTCCAACCATCGAACCCCCGGACGGAGCTTCGGAGCCGATCGGGTTCGCAGGCTTCTCCGGCTACCTGAGCAACAACGGTCAGGAGCGGATGAGCGAAGCTGTGGTAGCTGACGGATCGACAAGTGTTGTCGTTTCGAGCACCTCCTGGACATCCGCCGAGCTGCGCAGTTTCACCGAGACCCTTGTCTTGCGAGGGGAGGACCCTTCGCTCGGGTTTGTGTCGAACCACGACTGGTACGGCGAGGTGTTCGGCCTGGAGGAACCGGCAGAAGCGTCGTCGCAAACACGGTGGACCGTTTCATGGACCAACGCTGACACGCAGGCGACGGCCATCGTTTCGGCCGAGAGGATGGGATGGGATCAGTTCGTGTGGATGCTGATGCGCCGCGGCTGGCACGATCCGGGCCCCGTAGCCTGGGGGCAAGACGAACGTGATCAGACACAACAGATCGTGATGCCGAATCTCCCCGGGTCCTCTCGATTAACCTTGTTCGATTTCGATCCGAGCGCAGGCGTCTTGAAAAGGGTGTCAGTCGCTGGGGACGAGGCATCCGTGCGAGGGGTCTACGAGTCGTTGTCCCAGATCGATCTAGACGAATGGGCAGCTCTGGTCGAGCCCTTCGACGCCGATCCGCTCAAACCGCGCTGACACCGAGGGGGTCGAGCAGCAGGTCGGGGGTTGCCAGGTGATCGCCGATGTCGGCGAGGCGGGCGATGAGCACGGCGGGCGACGTGTTCGCAACCGCCGGCATGTCTTGGTGCTCGGCAACCCAGAAACGATGGAACCCCAGCTCGTCGGCTCACTTGGCGACGGCGGTGGTGTCCTCCAGGGTCGCCGACGTCTCGGCCTCGGTCACTATCGCCAGATCCAGAACCGACTGCAGAACGTGCCAGAGTTTGGGTGGCCCACGCGTCCGCGGACACGAGAAGATCACTCACCGCAGGTCTGCCACCGCCGACGGTGACGCAGGCGTCGGGATAGGTCCGCACCGGTCGGCATGGTTGATGCTCCTGTCCCGGGTTGTTGGGTTGTTGGGGACGGCGGTGGATGTGGCTGGTGGTGTGCTTGGGCCATTGGCGGGTGAGGGTGGGTTGGTGTGCACATTCTGGAAGAGGGCGATGATTCGATTGGCCAGGGCTGCCGAGACGTGACCGCGGAAGCGCGAGGAGCACTTTCTGTGCCGTTGTGGTCACTGTGAATGCTTGAATCGGCTTTCCGATGAGTGTCCCACCCCCTCGGTAAGGTTTCGCGTACGCGAAACCAACACAAACAGCGATCGATGGGAGAAGAAGATGACGGTGGTCACTCTCGAGGAGCTCGACGTCGAACGCAGCAAGGCGACCGATCTTGTGACCACGGCCAAGCGGTTCACCCAGAGCCACTCCGGTCTCGTCGTGGCGTGTGCCGATTTCGCGGATGGGCCCGTGTGGATCGCCGATGGCGCCCCGTCGCCGGCACATTGGCTGACCGAACACACCGACCACTGTGCCAACACCGTGCGTGAATGGATTCGCGTCGGTCGCGCTCTGCGTGCTCTTCGCGCTTCCGCGGAAGCGTTCAGAAAGGGCGAGCTCTCGTACTCGAAGGTGCGCGCACTCACCCGCATCGCCACCCCACACAACGAGGACGAACTCCTCGAGTTGGCGGCCAAGGTTCCCGCCGCCGACATCGGCACCGCTCTGGCCGCATGGTCGGTCCGCAACGACAAAGACCACGTCATCGAGGCCCGCCAACAGCAGCATCGTCATTTCACGACCCGAACAGATCCCGACGGCACCATCTGCGG
>JAAETH010000393.1 GCA_024228575.1 Actinomycetes bacterium | reverse complement strand
GTAAGCGGCCAGCCTCGGACGTGGTTGCAGCCCGTATCGCGGGGTCTCAGCCTGTCAGGGGCCCGAGGGGAGCGTCGGCGAAGTTCTCTTTCCAGAGGCGCGGCGTGAGTTCGGCGACCCTGGTTTGAGGGTGGACACTGATGCGCTGGAGGACATCGACCAGGTAGGTATAGGGGTCGATGCCCTGGAGAACGCAGGTGGTGATCAGACTCTGCACGGTGCCGACCTGGTGGGCGCCGAGCTCCGACCAGCAGAAGAGCCAGTTCTTCCTCCCCATCGGAATCACCCGCAGAGTTCGCTCGAGGTGGTTCGTGTCGATCGGAACCTCGGGGTCGGTGAGAAAGACCTCGAGCCCGGCGCGCCGATCCATTGCATAGCGCGCCGCCTTCGTGAACGGATTCGTCGGGAGAAGAGCGACGACGGCGAGCTCGTGGCGGAGCCAACTGAAGAACTCGTCGACGAGTGGCCGGCTGCGCTCGGCGCGAACCGCGAGCTTCTTCTCGCCTTCGAGCCCTCGGTTGTGAATCGTTTCCTCGTGAGCGTAGATCTCGCGGATCCGATCGAGTGCCTGGCGGGCGCGGTCTGGCTCGACATCCTCCGCCTTCACGAAGCCGCGGCGTGTGTGGGCCCAGCACTGTGCATGCGTGACCTTCTCCCGGCGCTCGGCGTAGAGATCGTAGGCTCGGTAGCCGTCGGAGAGCAGCGTGCCTTCGAAGGCTGCGAGAAGGCCCTCGACCACCTGCCTTCCCCGTGAGGGCGAGAACGGGAAGACCACTTCGTCCTGGTCGCCGTAGATTGGCCAGAAGTATCCGGTCTTCATCTTCCCCTTGGTCCCGCGACCCGCCCGGATCGGTGTCTCGTCCATCGCGAGAACACGGCTCCCCAGGACCGATGCGAGCTGTGCGTCCGCGATCGGCTCGAGCAGCCACGCCGCCTGGCCCACCCAGCTCGTGAGCGAGGTCCGGCTCACCGTGACGCCTGCTGCCTGCATGCGCTGGTGCTGGCGGTAGAGCGGGAGGTGGGAGCGGAACTTGTCGATGAGCATGCCGGCCAGCAGGCTCACGTCGGCATAGCTCTTCTCGAGCACGCAGGGCGCCGGAGGTGCCGTCGTAAGCTCTCCTGTCGCCTTCCGCTTGAAGGTCGGACGGACGAGCTTCTTGACGAAGTAGGCGGCCGGCCTCTGACACAGGATGTGACGGACCTTCTCGCCGACTCGCTCGAGTTCGCCCTCGGCCACGCCCTCCAGGTCCGGGTTCGAGAGGACGACCGTCTCGACCGGAACCGAGTCGTCGAAGCGCAGGCCCTTCTCATCGGCCTCGGCCTTCGGCAGTCGCTTCTTCCGCTCGTGGCTGCGTACGGCCGTGCCTCGCACGGTGGCCGTGGGCGGGGCCTCACCGAGTTCGCCGAGGCAGAGCTGCACGCCATCGCCTTCCTCGCCCACGCGCCGCTCCGACTTCCTTCCGAAGAGCTGGTTCTTGAACCAGCGAAGCTGTTGCTCGGTCGAGCGAAGCTCTTGCTCGGTGACATCCAGGCGAGCGTGCGAAGTCAATACCAGATCGATGAGTGCATCGCGGCTGGCGTGGCGAAGGTCTTCGCGCGTCACCTCTTCGTTCTACCTAACGCGGTGCCTCCCGCCAAGGGGGATGCCGTCGAGAAGGAACCGAAACGCGCGTTCCGACAGCTCCTGCGAGGCGTCGGCCGAGGGAAAGGCGAAGCGGCCCTTCTCCAGCTTCTTCGCAACCAGAACAAAACCCGTGCGATCCCACGCCAAGACCTTCACGTAGTTCCCTCGGCGATTGACGAAAAGGAAGAGGTTTCCGGAGTATGGATCCCGTTCGCTAAAGACATGTTGCACCAGTGCCAGGAGCCCTTGGAACGATTTCCTCATGTCCGTCGGCTCCGTGTAGGCGAAGATCCGACGCGGAGGCCCGTCTCCCCACACGGCTCACACGCGCCAGCGAAGCTGCACGCCACCTGGCAACGATAGTTCCATCTCGCCCGCGGAGAGCCCCGTCACCCGGGATGGTGTTTCCGTCAGCTCGACGAACCGGCCTGCGTCCATGCCCGGCAGCATCTCGCTCCCATCCATGCGCCTCTTCCACTTCGAGAAACTCCCCAGCGGAAGACCTTCTTTCCGGCAGAACTCCCGCTGCGAGATCCCGCTCCTCTCGAACCGGTCGAGAATCTCCCGCCACTCCTCGCTCGACCGCCTCACCTTCCCGTTCGCTTGCACCCGCATGCCGCCTCCTCCCGGATTGTCATGCGGTGGGTCTACAT
>JAAETH010000392.1 GCA_024228575.1 Actinomycetes bacterium | reverse complement strand
TGAATCCGTGCGTGACGTAGAGACCGACGAAGGCGATGATCGACGCCGCGACGACCGAAACCAAAACCGGATCATTGCCGTCCAGGACCGACGGTGCGACGAACCACACCAACACGACCACCGTGAGGGCCATTGCGATCAAGGCCGACAGACCTCGCCAGCGGCCAAGGGCGACGACCACAGCCACGAAGCAGACCGTGAGCCACAGGAGGGTATTTCCCCGATCGCGATCGGCGTAGAAGTAGAACGCCGTGCTCGGCTCGTAGCCCAAGACGACTGCGTCTCCGATCGAGAGCGGCGGAGCCGGGGCGAAGGCCGTCAGGTTGTATTCGGGGAGCGCTACCAGCGCTCCAGCGTCTGGGCCTTCGTGAACGATGAAGGCGAAGCTGATGCAGTCCTGCGGGTTGTCAGCGCTCGAGTAGCTGCACTGGGCTTCGATCACCGAGTCGACCGTCGCGTCATACTGCTCGGTAGCCAGTCCGAGCTGCGCCGCCTCCTCGATGGCGGCCGATCGGCCCGCACCGTTGGGCCACAGGACAGCCAACCCAACCAGGGTCAACAACGCCAGTACGGCTACGGCACCGAGGATGACTCGGAGAGCCGGGACGCCAAGCCAGACCCCCCAACTGCCCTCCAACCCGTGCCCGTGAACCCCGGCTTCCTCATCGCTCATCGCCGCACAGTCTGTCAAAGATTCAAGCCAACGGGGCTCACGTCACCGCGAGTCACGGACCGGGAACCGGCGATCTGGCCCAGGTTGGATGCGCGGGTACGAGCGGAACGTTGTCGGGCGGGATCGGACCGACGGATTGCTTGTTGACCGGCTCGATCGAGATTGCCGGCTGTGGGCGGCGTGCTCCCTTGGCCTGGCTGGGCGTTCGAGGACAATCGTAGGGCCGGGTTCAGTGGCTCGCCGCCTGCACTGGGCGGGCGTCGGGGCAGACTCCGCGGACGAGTTCGTGGGGTCGGGGTATGAACGTGTTGGCGAGGACGTGGGGCGAACGAATGCGATCGGAGCGGAAGAGCCGGGGCTTGTCGATGGCGGTGTCCCATGCGATCACGTACCAGAGCGGTGCACGAACCAGCAATCCGTGGGGCTCGACGATACGGCGCGACGCGGTGCCGGTTCGATCGTGGTACTCGAAGGCGAGCAAGCGTTCCTCGCTGAATGCCAGTTCGAAGAGGCGGGCCAATAGTGGGCTAACCGTGCGTTGGTGTCGCACCGACGGCGGCGAGGGGTTGCCGATCATGATGCGCATCATCAGATCTTGGACCTTGCGGGCCCGCTCATGGGGCAACGACGCCTCGATCTTTGATAGCGCGGACTTCGCTCCCGATGCGAACGGCATCCAGGGGAACGCTTGCGACAGCGGTTGGGTGGTCCCGCAGGAACTTGCCTCGGGCTTGACCCCGCTAGCAGTCCGAGCAGCCGAGGACTTGCGGACCGCGCTGGCGGAGAACGGCATGGCCGAGCGGGGCGCCCTGGTGACCGACGGTACGAGCTGGTCGGTGACGATCACGCTGGAGGCGCCGCTCACCGATGCGGACTATGACCGGCCGGTGAAGGCGTTGCCCGTTCCGTTCGACACGCTGGCGCCAGACATCGAGTCGATCAGCGTTGCCGCCGACAGCCCGATGGGCAACCTCGGCCTTGACGTCGCCCCGAACGTCGGATCGCTCCGCCAGATGCTC
>JAAETH010000391.1 GCA_024228575.1 Actinomycetes bacterium | reverse complement strand
TCCACGAGTACCGAAATGCAGCCTGACCAGGTACGACACAATTTCCGGCCCCCACAACAGCCCACCAGGCCTAACCGCACGAAAAATCGTGGCTAGCATGAGTATCCGTGCGCGTGGTTGTAGATTTGGCATCGTCCTGTGATGTCCCAACTGTGGAGCGTAATCCGCTCCGTGTGGCGGCGGTTGGTGAAGACGCAGCCAACGCCGGTTTGCGACATTGTCGTCATTCCTGACCAGGTTGAAGTAAAACAGTGGTGATTGGTTGAAATGATCGACGACTCACCGAGGCCGATCATGTGCCCAAACTCATGGGCCGCAACGTCATACAGACTTGGCGGGGAACTGCTGTTATGTGATGTCGCCAAGGTGGTTGAGAAGTGGTTCAGAACAGAACCTGAGAATAGGAGCTGGAAGTTGTCGATATGGCTGCCGCCGGTTCCTAGCCACCCATACTGGACAAAGAGAATCTCCGGTGAATTTGTTCTATAGATAGTGCCATCCCCATCAGAAGCCCAATGGGTCATGCCGATCGAAGGACTGCCCGACTCCCAAACCTCGGCCCCAGCGTTGATGGCTGCTTTCTCGGCCGAACTGAAGCTACTCCCAGGATCGTATATCCAGGTTACGTTCTTGTATGACAGGTGTTTTGAGCAATCTCCAACCGTACCGGAAGGGCCCACCCCGCCATAGCAGGTCCACTCTTCGTTTGGCCCACCATTATGGGCAGAGACCATTGCAGTACCTAGTAGTGTCACTGCTGCCGCAAGGGCGAGGATCACCAATAGCCTCATCAGGAAGTAACGCATTGTTTGCACTATCCCTCCTAGATCTCCCCAATTTACTCTAATCACTGTGCCCTAGGACCCGAACCATGGCAAGATGCGAGTCCACGCTCGGTGTTGTGGAACGCGTCGACTATTCCCGCTGGGTGAGGTCGGTGATGAGCCGCTGGGCCGCCTTGAGGAGGGCCACCGGGCTGTGTGTGGCCATAGGCACCGTGGCGGGAGCGGCCAACTTCACGCCGATCATCCCGGCCAGGGCATGGACTGGAAGCGGCAGGGATTCCAGGCATGCGGCGGATGCCAGGGCCAAGGCTGTCGCGGCGTGGTCGTCTCTAGTGTTTCGACCGGCCAGACGGGCCAGCATTCCGGTAGCGATCGGTAGAAGGGCTGGATGGGCGGTGCCGCACAACTCCACCGCGGATCCGGCCGCCGCAAGGCCCCTTTTGGTGTCGTCGTCATCATTGAGGGCGGCCGCAGCCAGGGTGAGGGCATTGCGAAGCTGGGCCGGTCGGTACGGCAGGCGATCGGCCTCGACCGCAGCCAACCGGGCCTGTCTGACCGCTGCTGTGTAGTCCTCGCGCAGGGCGAGCAGGAGGGCGCGCTGCGATCGTACCTGAGCGACTCCCCACGCCTCGTTCATCTCGTCGATCACATCGTTGGCTCGATCGAGCATGGTCTCGGCCTCGTCCAGCTGACCGAGATGGAGTTTGGCGTCGACCAGGGTGGTGTAGGCTTCGGCCTGACCCCCTGGGTCCCTGAGCGTGTGGAAGACGTCGAGGACATCGGCCTGCGCGTCCAGCGCCCGCTCGGCATGGCCCTGGACCAAGAGCCATCGAGCCACATTGCCGGCCTGGTCAGCGACGCCACGCTCGTCGCCGAGGTGACGGAACTGGGCGAGCGCGTCCTCGGCCAGCTCGATGGCTTCATCCAGCTGGCCTCGATCGGCGAGCAGGGTGGCGAGGTTGGAAATGAGTGAGGCATAGGCCCGGGGAGCTTCGCGAGGGGGGACCGCGTCCATGGCCGATCGATAGATCCTCTCGGCCACGTCGATGCTCCCTTGGTGTTGCTCGATCATCCCGAGGAGCGACGAGCTCGACCCAATCCCATGGTGAAGTCCGAGGTGTCGAAACGCGGCCAACGCTTCCAACGAAATCGAGCGCGCCGTGTCGACGTCGCCAGTGAGGTAGACGAGCACGGCCAGGCCGTAGGTGGCAGTGGCGTTGGAGCTCGGATCGGTGTCGGCACCCAGGCTCAGAGCTCGTTGGATCCGCTCTGCCCCACTCTGATATAGGCCGCGGACCTGCCAGTAGCGCCAGAGGCCGCCTGCCACGTCGATGGAGCGCGGTGATCGGCTGGTCAGGAGGTGTTCGAGCCCCAGGTTCACGTGCTCCCGGTCCTGATCGAGCTGCTCGAGACGCTCCAGTTGGGCCGTGCCGGTGAGGTCGGCGTCGACCCCCTTGGCCTCTTCGATTAGCCACGCCGCCCGGCGTCCGACGACCTCCGCCCGCAGTTCATCGCTCAGGAGCTCGCCGGCCACTTCGCGGACGAGGGTCAGCATGTGATATCGGGCCGAGGGTCCCTCGTTGACGACGCCGAGGAGTCCGGCCTCGACCAGCTCGCGTATGGCGCCGGCGAGCTGTCCGTCGTCGCCGTGCACCCTGGCGGCGTAATCGTAACTCCAGCCTGTCGGGTGCAGAGAGAGCTCGCTGAACAGCACTCGGGCGGATGGGCCGATCAGCTCGACGCTCCACGCCACGACGGCCCGGACGCCCCCGTGCCTTCCCGGCCCATCGCCGAGAAGGGTGAGTGGGTTCTCGAGTTGTCGGAGGGTGTCTCGTGGAGCGAGGACGCTCGACCACGCAGCTACGAGTTCGATGGCCAGCGGCACGTCGTCGAGCCGTCTGCAGATCGATCGCGCAGCCTGGTCGTCGTCGTGCCAGCTGGCCAGCCCATTCGCTTCCTCGACCCGCTGGCGGAGCAACGTGACCGATGCTGCCCGATCGAGAGGCTCCAGCCGTAGCATCCGCTCGTTCGGAGCCCGGAGCGGGCGTCGCGACGTAGCGAGAATCGACAGCGATTCGTGGGCGGACGCCAGGATGACATCTATCCCATCCACGGGATCCGTCAGATGCTCGAGGTTGTCGAGTACGACGAGCTCGACTCCATCGAGGCCGTCCGAGATATTGGCAGGAGTGGGCTTGTCGAGACCCAGCGCACCGGCAACGGCGTTGAGGAGGGTGGTACCCGGTGGCTGCTCCGCCAGCGAGACGAATCGGCTCGACCGAGTCAACTCTGTGGCTGCCGCCAGGGCCAGGGTCGTCTTGCCGATGCCGCCTAGGCCAGTCACAGTCACCAGCTGATTTTCGGTGACCAAAGCCAGCAGCTGGGCCAGCTCATGCCGTCGACCATGGATATCCATCCGGCCGAGCGGCTGCACCGTTTCGATCGATCCGCCTCGGGCCAGGGTCATGAACTCCTCCCTGGCCGCACCCCGCAACTGCAGGGCGTCAGCGAGGCGGAGGATGGTGGTGTGACGAGCCCTCGTGCTCCGACCTGACTCGAGATTCCCGATTGTGTTGGCGGTAACCCCACTCCGACGATGGAGCTCTCGCTTGGTCAGCCCCCGCTGCTCCCGAGCGGCACAGAGTGCCTGTCCCAGCGAGCGCAGTCGGCCGCTCGAGATCGGCGACGGCTCGGCCGAACCAGCGCCGTCGTAGGCCAGTTCGACCGCGACCCGTTCGCTATCCGACATCTCCAAAGCGTTGTAGATACGGGCCAGGGTCGACGGCCTCGGTCGGCCGCCGCCTGCCGCCCGCTCGATGGCCCGGATCGTCTTCTCGCTGAGCTCAGCCGCTTCCGCCAACTGCACCTGGGTCAGCCCCCGTTGGCGCCTGCGTCGATGCAGGAGCCGGGCGGCGGCTTCGTGACCCCTGCTCACCGGGCCAATCCTACGAGTCCACCGTGTCGGCTGAGCAACCGGCGGCGGGAACTTGCCCCCTTCTCCTGCCAATTGTGCGTTTCTCCCGGTTCCCCGGCTGTCAATTGGGTCCCTTTCCTCTGATGATTCAGCCCATGGTCAACGAGCACGCATTCATGGCAACCCGGTCGGGTGGCCGGTTCACATTCGAACCATGGAGCTGGTTTTGAGAGTGCTGGCTGCAGGCTATGGCCAGCGCAGTGCCGGCTGCGGTCATCTCGGAATCGCCGGTTCGTTCACCGTTCGCCCACAAGAAGGACAACAGTCGGGAGCTGTCATGCCGAATCGCCGTCACCTTTCCATTCAAGTCCCGCTCATCTGTGCATGGATGCTCGTCGTGGTCGCCTTGATGGGGCTGACCAGCCCTGCTGTGGCAGGCGCACAGGCGACGCCCCCGCACGAGCACTTCGCCTCAGATGCGACTGTCTCCGACGCGTTCGGGATGTCGATCGCTGTGGACGGATCTACGGCAGTGATCGGTGCTCCCGGTGTTGCCAACAGCACCAAGCCGGGAAAGGCCTACGTCTTCGTTGAATCAGGCGGAGTATGGGCCGAGGCCGCAGTCCTCACCGCTCCCGCACCAACACCAGGTGAGGGCTTCGGATACGACGTCGACATCGATGACGGGACGGTCCTGGTTGGCGTTCGTGACGCGGGCGGAGGCTCGGCCTATGTCTTCGTCGGTGCGGGCTCGACCTGGTCGCACCAGGCGACGTTGTCGGCTGGTGTATTCGGTTCAGCAGAGGACATGTTCGGTAGAGCAGTCGATCTCGAGGACGACCGAGCACTGGTCGGCGCAAGCGGTGATGACGAACTCGTCGGCAACGGTGGAGCAGCCCACCTATTTGAGCGAAGTGACACGTCCTGGTCGCACACCGCCAAGCTCCAGTCCGGTGGGCCGACCTCCAATGGGCTCTTCGGCGACGCAGTGCAGTTGGACCAAGCCCGCGCCTTCGTCGGTGCCCCGCTCGAGCGTGACGGCAGTTTCGCCCTGGCAGGTTCGGTGTACGAGTTCGATCTTGTGAGCGGGGCTGTAACCGACACCATCGAGCCACCAGACCGGCAGGCCTTCCATGGATTCGGGACGTCGATCGGACTTGAAGGAACCACGCTCGTCATCGGGGCCAACGGCGACACCGGGCCGGCCGGGTTCGACCCGACGTGCACCGGGTCGACCACGGCGGTGTGCAACCCCGGTTCGGTGTACCTCTATTCGGAGAGCTCGGGGACGTTCGTTCTCGACGAGGAGCTGCATGCCCCCGACCTGGCCCTGATTGATAACTTCTCGCCTGGAGCCCAGTTCGGCCTGGAGCTGGCATTGGACAGCGGCAGGTTGGTGGTTGGAGCCCGCTACAGCGATGACGTGACGATTTCAGCCGGCCGGATCTACGTGTTCGACCGTTCCGCTACCACGTGGGAGGCGACGACGTCGTTCACGCCTGCCGATGCCCGACCCGGTGATCTGTTTGGCAACGATGTGGCCATCGGCCCAGCCGATCAGGTGCTGGCTGGCGCCCCCAACGATGACACCGTGAACTTCGTCTGGACCCCCAACGAAGGATCGTTCACCGTGGTCGAAGCATCTCGCCTTGACCTTGGCGGCTCATCGATCTCAACCCCTCAGAGCGTCGGGAACGTCGGATACTACACGTCTCTGGCCCTCCATAGTCAGGGGCACCCGGTCGTGTCGCACCATGATCTGACGAACGGCGACCTCAATGTCGTCCGCTGTAACGATCCTGGTTGTGTCGGCGGGGATGAGTCGATCACGAGTCCTGACACGGTGGGCAACGTTGGTCTCTATACCTCGCTTGTCCTGGATAGTCAGGGCTATCCGGTGGTCTCGTACTATGACACGACGAACAACGACCTCAGGGTTTTGCATTGTAACGATCCTGGTTGTGTCGGCGGGGATGAGTCGATCACGAGTCCCGACACCGTCGGCTACGTCGGAAAGCACACATCACTCCGACTCGATCCGCTCCAGCTACCGGTAGTCGCCTACTACGACGAGAGCAACGGTGATCTCAAGGTCTTGCATTGCAATGATCCTGATTGTGTCGGCGGGGATGAGTCGATCACGAGTCCTGACACGGTGGGCAACGTTGGTCTCTACACCTCGCTTGTCCTCGACAGCAACAGCTTCCCCGTCGTCTCGTACCAGGACACGCTCAACAACGACCTCAAGATCCTCCACTGTGGTGACCGGGTATGCGGAGGACCGCCCCTGGATCTCGGGCCCTACGTCAAGGCCGCCACGATCGAGGTCGGAATCGAGCCACGACCGATAGTCGACGTCGACATCGACCAGGATGGTGACCTGGACTTGGTCGTGGTCAACGTGATCTCGGGCAGCTTGTCACTGCTAGAGAATGACGGCTCCGGTAACCTGGTGGTGGCCACGACGGTACCCAGTGCTGGCCGAGCAACCGACGTGGTAGCCACCGACATGGACGGGGATGGCGTCGAGGACCTGGTGCTGGCCGTTCGGGAGCCGAGCGGACAGAGGGGCGTGTCGATCATGGCCGGCGATGGAGTCGGTGGGTTTGGAGGGGGTCAGTTCGTCCCAGCCGGACCCAGACCCCACTTTGTGGCAGTTGACGACCTCAACGGTGACGGCCTTAACGACATCGTGGTGAGCCACTGCTGTGGGCTCGTGCACGATGCCAACGACTACCTCTCAGTGGTGCTGGCTACCGGCGTCAGTACGTACGCTGCTCCGTTCATCCTGCCCACCGGAGTCGAAATCGGCGAGTTGATCGAGATCTCCGATATTGACGGCGATGGGCATGTCGACCTGATCAGCAACATCCGATACTCGGCCCAGATCGTGACCTGGCTCGGTGACGGCACCGGCTCGTTCGGCAATCCCCAAGCCACGGCCATCTCCAACACCACCTATGCCCTAGTCGACGTGGACGCTGACGGGGCCGACGAACTCGTGGTCGGCGCAGGGCTCACCGAGATCGTGGTACTGGAGAACACGTCCACCACCGGCACTGCGTCATGGAGCCCATCGACGACGATACCGATGCCAGGAGCCGTCAACTGGATCAGTACCGGCGACACCGACAGCGACGGGTTCGCCGACCTGCTCGTCACCGACCGGGCGGCTGGAACAGTCACGGTGGTCACCTCAGGGTCGACCCCGGTGGTCTTGAACGAGGTAGCGGCTGGGCCAGCGGCCTCTATCGCAGTTGCCGTCGATCTGCGGGGGTGGGGCCCTATGGACCTGGCTGTCACCAACCAACTGACAAGCCCGGCAACCGGCTCGGTGACGATACTCCGATCGACCGGCTGAGATTAGTGAGGCTCTGAGCCACGGTTACTGTATATCTCGAAGAGACGCAACATCGCTGCCGCTCACAGGTCTTTCGCCCACGGGTTCGCTATCCACGGACGCCCACGTGAAGTCACACCGATCTGGCTGCACCCCTGCTGCGCGTCATCGACGAGCTGATCCCCGAGGCGGTCTATGACACCGAGCAGTACTCGAATAGACGGATCGAGAATGACCACTGCCGCCGCAAAGGACGACTGCGGCCTAAGCGAGGCCTGAGAACGACCAACTCGCGGACGCCAACACTGGGGGAACGCGCACCCCGACCCGTCAATGCAACAGAGCCCCCGATTGCGGGTTTCATCCCTGTTGCATAATTCTTCCGCTATCGGTAGTATTATGATATGTCTGTGTTGGGAGTCGCTGAGGCCGCGGCTGAGTTGAGGGTGAGTCCGCGTCGGGTGCGTCAGATGTTGGCTGATGGTGGCCTTGCTGGTGAGCGTGTTGGACGGGTTTGGGTGATCGAGCCTGAGCAGCTGCGCCGGGTTGAACGTCATCGCCCAGCGGTTGGCCGTCCTTGGAGCCCGGTGTCGGCGTGGGCGGTGTTGGCGTTGGCTGGGGGGGAGGACCCTGACCTGTCACCGGTTGAACGGTCTCGGGCTAGGAAGCGGTTGGCTCAGGGGCTGGAGGGTGTTGTTGGTCGCCTGGCCTCTCGGGCCGACCGACGTTGGTTCTACGCTCACCCTGGCGTGTTCGACCGACTGGCTGATGATCCCGAGGTAGTGCGAGCCGGTATCAGCGCAGTAGCCGACCATGAAGTGGATCTTGTGGTTGGGGACGGGTTTGAGGGCTATGTGAGTGCTAGCAACCTTGACGAGCTCGTGGAGCGGTTTGGGCTCGACGGCCAGGCGGTTCGACCGAATGTGTTGCTGCGGGTCGTTGATGATGCGGTGTGGCCATTCCAGCTTGGCCAGGCTTCAGCAGGGCGAGCCGTGGTCGCTGTGGATCTCCTCGAATCTGAAGAGCCTCGCTCGCGGCGTGCAGGCGCAGACCTGGCGGATCTCGGGTGAGCGGCTGGCCGGTTGTCGATCGGGACTCGGTGCGATTGTCGATGCTGGCCGGTCATGACGGCGAGTTGTGGTCGGTGCTTATCGAGTTGTCCGAACTGCGGCCAGGGGAGTGGACCCTTGTTGGCGGGCAGATGGTGTTTCTCCATGCGATGGAGGGTGGGGTGCCGCCACCCCGGGTGTCTACTGATCTTGACGTGTTGGTGAACGCCCGAGTTGTGACCGGAGGGGTGCGGGAGTTCGTCGCCGCGATCGAGGCTCGCGGTTTCGTGCTTGTGGGTGTATCGCCTGAAGGTATCGCTCACCGTTACCGGCGGGGTGGCGTGAGCGTCGACGTGCTTGCTCCGGAGGGTCTCGGTCCCCGGGTCGACCTCACCACAACGCCGCCGGGTCGGACATTGCAGATCCCGGGCGGGACCCAAGCACTCGATCGCACTGAGTTGGTGCCAGTCGCGTTTGGCGACCATCGGGGGCTTGTGCCTCGGCCCTCGCTTCTCGGTGCCATCGTCGGCAAGGCAGTCGCGGTCGATGTCGATGATGTGCCAGATGCGCAACGACTTGATCTCGCCGTGCTGTTGAGTCTCGTCGATGATCCGATCGAGCTCGCCGGACAACTCACGAGCAAGGACCGGCAGCGACTTCGGTCTCGGTCGGAAATGGGCGACCATGATCAGCGAGCATGGAGCAGCCTTTCCAATGACGCCGCCGATCGTGGTCGTGCCGTGTTCCGGCTACTCGTTCGCTGACCAGCCATCCAAGATTTTGTCCAGGATGCCAGCCGTCACTAGGCGGACCCGGCGGGCACCGTTGCATTGATCGATCGGCTGGCGCGGCTAGCCGGGTTGGCGTCGAGCTTCGGTTAGATCACCTCGGCGAGGTCATCGAGAGCTGCAGCGAGACGTAGACGCTGGTCCTCAACCTCGACCCCGAGTTCGTAGTGCCCACGTCGGACGTTCTGCATGAACGCGTGACCACGAATCACCACTGAGGCAGTCCGGTCAGTTTGCAGACCTCGCATCGGCCGGAGTCTGGCCTTGAGGCGACCGTGGTCGTTCTCGATCCGGTTGTTCGTTCTCGATCCGGTTGCGTCGAATACTGCTCGGTGTCGTGGACCGCCTCGGGAATCAGCTGATCGATCACCCGAAGCAAGGGTGCAGCCAGATCAGTGGTGACTTCAGCGGGTCGTCCGTGGGCGCTCAACGCGTCGGTGAAGAACTTCTGGGCGGCCGCGATGTCGCGTTTCTTGGATACGTAGACGTCGATGACCTGGCCGTGCTGATCCACCGCTCGGTACACGTAGCGCCACACACCGGCGACCTTGACGTAGGTCTCGTCCACGAACCACTGGTCACCCACGCTGTGACGGCACGGCCGCGCCGCGTCAATCAGTAGCGGCGTGAATCGCTGCACCCGCCGGTAGATCGTGACGTGATCAACTTCGATGCCGCGTTCGGCGAGGAGTTCCTCGACGTCGCGGTACGACAGTCCGTAGCGGAGGTACCAGCGCACCGCGAGCAGGATCACCTCGGGCGGGAACCGGTAGCCGGCAAACGAAGCGGACTCAGCAGGGCAGTGACGATTCACCCGCACACGCTGCCGTGCCGCACCCGATCCGTCAACGCAACAGTGCCACTCTGACTACGTCTGGGTCACCGGAAATGCTCTCGACGGTCGAGATGGGAGCAATCATGCCAACGGCGGCAGCAAACCGCTAGGCGCCGAGCCGACGAGTGCGAACTCCCATTGAGATCCCTCGTCAGCTCGTCTTTCCGTTTGGTCGCCTTCTGTCAGCGTCACAGTGCCGCCGAAGGCGAACCATGATCGTCCCTCCGGTGCGACCAGAACGACGCCCCGATAGCCGAGGTTGCTTGATCGAGGGGGCTCGACGTCAGTAGGACTCATTCCAGCCCAGGCTTCGACGAGAGAAGTGATCCGATCAGCGGGCACGACCCATTCCGGATCGGGACGGCCCGAGAAGATCAGTGCGTGCGCCTTCCACTCATTCAATCTTGATGTGTCCGTGTTTGACGATCATGAATCCGCAGAACTCGGTGTAGGGGCCCCGGTCGGCCGTCCGGGGATCGACGATCCAGTTGCCAGCGTTGTCCTTGCTCGTCGCCGGCGTGCCGCCCATCTTATGAGACCACCAACCGCTGGCATCCTTCCGGTACCAATGGTAGTCCCCACCCGGCCACACGACCAGTGCCACCAAATGACCTTCCGTCGGGCATGCATTGTCGACAAACGGGGCGTCGATCAATGCGTCCGCCTCAGCAGCCGGCTTCACCGAGGCACAGGTCAGGGAGGTGTACATCGCACCGGCGGCCTTGCCTGGCTGGGCGTACGTGTCGGTCCGGTAGTTCGTCCCGTAGTTGTAGCAGTTGTTGTAGTTCTGGCGACTAGCGTGATTCCACCACTCTGGCTCCCAGACCGGGCCACAGGTGCACGGTTCCACTAGCAAGTAGGGCTTCAGCTTCTCGACGACCATCTGCTCTCGCCACTCCCGGAACGACCGAAGGTCGAGCTTCAGTCGCTCCCAACCGAGCTCCATCTCAGGGGCCCGGCGGAAGGGACCGTCAGGATCGACGAGGTAGTATTCGATCTCCTCGTCGGCCGGCCGGTGTTCGAGGCCGCGGCCGAAGAGGTCACCGCCGGCGATTCGAAAGCGGGGAGGAAGGTCGCTCCGATCCTCTTCGTGCTCGACGATCACACCGCGATAACCGAGGCGTGGCTCGGACGGCAGACCGGGCTCGTCTTCGACCAGACGGCGGGTTGGTTCCACCCGCCGGAGGAACTCGGCCTGCTCCTTTCCGTTGAGCTTCACGATTGGGTTCGGTCTCCCAGAATAGACATCCATCGTCAGGCGAACGCTCACAT
>JAAETH010000390.1 GCA_024228575.1 Actinomycetes bacterium | reverse complement strand
GGTGACCGCCAGCTCGAACGTCTGACCGCTACTGAGCGTGCCTTCGACGATAGCGGCGACGTCGCCGCCTACCGCTGGACAGCTGGGGTGCTCAGACATCGCCTTTCACAACGAACGAGACTGGCTCAGACCTCAGCCCAATCAGGCGCCCACGTTGAAGGTGTCTAGTTCCCCACTGCCCATGCGGCACAACACCTCGCGGCGGAGGTTCGTGCCCTCGGCACCCATTCGACCATGTGCGGGAACAGCATCGACCCAACCATATCGGCCAGTACTCTCGAGCCGAAGGCGTCGAGTTGGCAGACGTGACCGAAGGTGAACGATCGCAGAGACGTACCGATCCTCGAGGGCGTCATCACCTTGAACCACAACACGACCTAGGTCACGCCCGCCCGTGACGAACCCGCCACCACCCAGGTGTTGAGCAGCGCTTCGAGATCGAGGCAGACCATCACGGCGGCAGAGGCGATCACACCAGCGTTGGCCACGATCCCCTCGTGACCGAACCTCGTCTGCAGCCCGTCGATTCTGCGCGATGACGCACTCAAAGCTCAGGAGGCTCTTCTGGAGGACGCGAACCCGATCAACCAATCACCAAACGGTGGATCGAGACTCAGGGAGCGAGGATCGTGATCTCGTAGGTGGTTCCGTCGTCGAGTAAGCCTTCAACGGTAGCAATCACGGTGCCAGTGGCCAGCTCGCTGCAGTCATTGTTCGGCGCCAGCAACCTCATGTACAGGACGCCAGTATTAGAAAAAACCATTGGACCGACCGCGAAGGCCAGCCCGGCTCCTGGGGTGGCGCTGGTAACAGTGTCGTATCCAGCACCCCATGCACCGGGAGCGGATTCAATGTAAGCGTAGTTATAAGCACGGCTCAGAAAGAGGCAGCTGGCAGATGCTGAGCCGTAGAAGTCGGCGATCAGCGTCACCGGTCCGAGCGACACTAGCTCGGAGCTGGCTGAAGCATCTGCTGAGTTGGCTGGAGCGTCCGCTGAGTTGAGCGTCGACATGCCTGAGCCGTTGACAAACACGCCAACTGCGGCCAGAAGCCCGAGAACCAGCGCGGTCCACATCGTTCGATTCATGCTTCTGCTCTCTCTAAGCGCTTACGTGAACGCCCTGTGCGCACATCAGGACCGTAACTGTAGCGGTTGACGGGCGCACGATCCACACAAACGGCAACGATCGGTACGGTTCGGGTTCAGGCCAACCCAAACGGTGCGTCGCATCCGAGGCCCAAGGGGTCGCTTGTGTCAGCCGAGTCCATCGTGGCGAAGCGGCGGAGACCAGCCGTCGCAAACTGAAGCTACCAACCGCCGGGAACTTCGCCGGTGACCGCCAGCTCGAACGTCTGACCGCTACTGAGCGTGCCTTCGACAGCAATCGGCGACACCACCTCCTACCGCTGGACAGCTGGGGTGCTCAGACATCGCCTTTCACAACGAACAAGACTGGCTCTGACCTCAGCCCAATCAGGCGCCCACGTTGAAGGTGTCTAGTTCCCCACTGCCCATGCGGCACAACACCTCGCGGCGGAGGTTCGCGCCCTCGGCACCCAAGTAGATCGTGATCTCGCTGCGAAGCAGATGAATGATCGGGCTCTCAGTGCCTCCACCAGACCCGGGGTGTTTCACCTGCTCGATCGCAGCACCCAACGCCAATCCTGCCCGACGCGCGGTTCGAGATCCGTCCACACACAAACCGCAACCATCCCCGCCACAGGAGCATCCAGCCACGACCGGAGACTCGGCCCCCACTGACTCGGTCATTTCCCCGAACGAACAATTGAGTGACGGCTTTGATCATTGGAACGACCGCATCACAACCGATGGTCAGTGGGATCCGGGGAAGGACTTCGCGTGGGCGACGAGCCGCCTTACCGCACCAACCCAGAAGTTCATGAGCATCTGGCATACACACAAGCCAGTCATCGTCCAGATCCACGGATGGTGTGTCGGTGGAGCCAGCGACACTGCGCTGTGCGGCGATCTCGTGATCGCATCCGAGGACGCGCGCATCGGAACGCCGTACTCACGTATGTGGGGGTCCTACCTCAGCGGCATGTGGCTGTACCGGCTCGGGCTGACCAAGGCCAAGGAATACGCTCTCACCGGCAAACCCCTCTCGGGTCGAGAGGCGGCCGACATCGGGCTCATCAACGACGCCGTACCGTTCGAACGGCTCGAGGAAACCGTTCGCGAGCGCGCCGAACAGTTGGCATCGATCCCGGCCTCACAGCTCGCGGCGATGAAGCTGGTCGTGAACCATGCGTTCGAGAACATGGGCATCTCGAGCACCCAGGTGCTCGGCCCGATCCTCGATGGCCTGATGCGCAACACACCCGACGCCCTCGGGTTCATCGACAAGGCCGCGACAGAAGGTGTCCGTGCAGTCATCGAGGACCGCGACAGGACGTTCGGCGACCACAGCCAAGGTCCCGATGATCAGCAACCCGATCCCTCACACATAATCGTGCCGTGACCCGTCGATGACCGTTCCCATCGACCAGCTGACACAGAAGGGCAGAACCACGCGGGCCCGGCTACTCCAGGTCGCAGGGCAGGAGCTCCATGAGAAGGGCCAGATCGAGGTCACCTCGGTGGCCGACAGGGCCGGAATGAGCCTCGGACTCCTCTACCGCTACTTCACCAACAAGGACGGGCTGGTCACCGCGGTCGTGGATGCGTTCTACGACCGCTACGAGGAGGCGGTCTTCTCAGAACCCGTCCCGCCCGACGTTCACTGGTCGGATTTCGAGCATCAACGGTTCGAACGCGAGGTCGACTTCGTCTTCGACGAACCCCTCGGCCGCCGCATCGTCGGCGGTCCTCCGTTCGAACCAGCGGCAGCACACACCGACGCCCGTCGTCTCGAGCGCCACATCGGGATGGCGGCACGCAACATCGCCCACGGAGAGAGACGGGGCATGATCATCGTGTCGATCGACAAACGTCTAGCTGCTGCGGCGATCATCGGCGGGCTTCGCTCCTGTCTGGCGATGGCACTCGTCGAAGGGTCCACAATCAGCCGTGCTGAGGTCGTCACCGCGATGAAACACGTCTCGCACGGCCTGATCACCAGGCTCGAGCCTGCCCCAGCCCGACACCAGGGTGCGGGCGCCGCGAACCACAACCGACCCGACCCGATGACTGCCTATGGTGTGCCTGTTGGGAAACCATGAGGTTTGGCTTGGAAAGCCACCAGGTCCCTGCAGGACAGTGCACGAATGGTCTCAGGCTCACAATCCTCAGCCGCTCGGAAAACCGGCCTCACCGCTTTGCCCCATGTCTGGCCATCGTCGGTCGCGCAGGTCGAAGAGCGTGGCGAGTGGGACCCTAGTGTTGTGGCCATGACCGACGCTTCCAAGGCTCGAATCCTCGTTGTGGACGATGAGCAGATGCTCCTCGACATGGTCAGTGATGCGCTCGGCTTCGCCGGCTACGAGGTCGTCGTCGCAGCCGATGGCCTCACAGCGCTGAGCATGGTGCTCAACCGGCGGCCTGACCTGGTCATATTGGACGTCAACATGCCAGAGCCCGATGGCTTTCAGGTAGCCAGGAGCTTGCGCAGCACCGACCCGGATCTGCCGATACTCTTCCTCACCGCCCGATCCGACATCGAGGATCTGCGAACCGGGTTCGAGGCCGGTGCCGATGACTACCTCACCAAACCCTTCCGGCTCGAGGAACTTCGACTTCGGTTGGAGGCCCTGCTGAGGCGATCCGGTGGCGTCCGACGCCCCAGCACACAACTGAGCTGTTCCGATCTGGAGTTGGACGACTCAAAACACCGCGTGACGCGCGGCGACGAGGAAATCCACCTCTCACCGGTCGAGTACCGCCTGCTCCACTACCTCTTGACGAACGTGGGAAGTGTCGTGTCGCGGACGCAGATCCTCGAAGCCGTGTGGGGTTACGAGTACGGCGACTCCGTCATCGAGACGGCGATCTCACAGCTGCGAAAGAAGGTCGATCGGGGGCGGCCGGAGCTGATCCATACCGTGCGCGGATTCGGCTACAGCCTGCGCCCTCCGAAGCCATGAACCGGCCTTGGCCCTTACGACGTCGTTTGACCCTTGTGGTCGGGATCATCATTCTCATCGTCAGCACGTCGATCGCGATCGTCGTGTCGGTAGCGACCCGCAACGCACTCGTCGAACAGGTCGACGAGGACCTCATCACGTTCTCGACTCGGCCAGCCCCCTCGACCACTCCTCTCGATCCGGCTCCTGGCGATCCTGAACAGCCCCAGGTCGAACCTGCCGGCAGCGAGTCGTTTCAGCCCTTCGCCCTCATGCACTTCGACCACGACGGCGAGATCATTCTCGTGCAGACCGCCGGCTACCCCAGCGAGCCAGAGCCCCCGCCCGACGTCAGCACACTGACGCCGGCAGACCTGGAACGCAGGGCGGGAACCTTCATCACCCTCGGAACCGCCGAAGGCACGGGCTCTGTGCGCGCCCTCGTTCGAACCAACCCAAACGGGTACGAGCTGTTGGCCCAGTCCCTGGACTCGGTGGACGCCTCCAGCCAGCAGATGGTGGCGACATCTCTCGCGGTCAGCCTGCTGGCATCCGTTGTGGGCATCGCCGTCGCCTGGCTGTTGCTGCGGCGGGGATTCCGTCCTGTCGACGACATGATCGACACGGCCGGTGCCATCGCTTCTGGCGACCTCTCGAGACGAACCGAGCCGGTCGAATCGACCACAGAGCTCGGGCGACTGGCGACAGCACTCGACCACATGCTCACCCGCATCGAGAGCGCCGATCGTGAACGTCTGAGCGAGGCCGATCGGCTCCGCCGGTTCGTCGACGATGCTTCCCACGAGCTGAGGACACCGATCGCAGCCATCAGCGGATACGCCGAGCTCTACACCGAAGGGGGCATCGAGCCTGGTCCCAAGCTCGACCGTGCCATGGCTCGCATCGGCGAAGCGAGCCTTCGTGCCGGTCGATTGATCGAAGATCTCCTTGGCCTCGCTCGCCTGGATCAGGAGATCGGCTTCGGTCGAGAACAACTGGACGTGGCCGCCCTGGCGGAACAGATCGCCGAGGATGCAACAGTCAGCAGCGGGCGCGAGATCTTCGCTGACACCTCAGGACCAATCATCGTCGACGCAGATCCAGTGTGGCTGCGTCAGGCCATCGAGAACCTCATCAACAACGCGGTGACACATGCCCCGCACTCTGCCTCGATCGAGGTAGTGACGGCCAGCACCAGCAGTCAAGCCCGGATCGCCGTGATCGATCATGGACCTGGGATAGCCGAGACCGAACGTGAGCGTGTATTCGATCGTTTTGCTCGGCCGGATTCTGGGCGAGCTCGAGCCCACGGCGGGGCCGGCCTGGGGTTGGCCATCGTTCGTGAAGTCGTGTTGTCCCATGACGGTGAGATCGAGGTTCGTGAGACGCCAGGTGGTGGGGCCACGGTGCAGATCACACTCCCGCTGGAAGGTCCGCCAACCTCAGGACGTGCTGAGGAATCGCTGAGGTAGCGACCAACTCGTCCTCAGGGTCGAGGCCTAACCTCGGTTCTATGACGATCTGCCACCCTCCCCGCACCGAACCCAAGTCCACGATACGAACGGTGGTGCTCACCCTGTCGATCCTGATGATCGCTGCGTGTGGGGGATCATCCACCGACGAATCAGATGGCGATGCCAGTGAAACCACGACCTCTGCCGAGGTCACAACAACCTCCGCCGAACCAGAGGACGAGGCCGACGAGACCACGACCTCTGCCGAGGCCACAACAACCTCCGCGCCCGAGGATGCTGCGAACACGCCCCAAACCGGTACCACCGGGTTCGAGGTCGAGGTATGGGCCGACAACTGGTTCGCCCTGTATGCCAATGGTGAGCTGATAGGCGAGGACTCGGTGCCGATCACCACCGAGCGGTCCTTCAACAGCGAGACGTTCACGTTCGAAGCGTCCTATCCGCTCACAATCGCCATCGAGGCCAAGGACTTCAAGGAGAACGACACTGGCCTCGAGTACATCGGCGAACCCAATCAACAGATGGGCGACGGTGGCATCATCGCCCAGATCACCGACACAAACACTTCTGAGATCGTCGCGGTGACCGACGGCACCTGGTCGGCGCTGGTGATCCACCAGGCGCCGGTCAACCCGGAGTGCGCCAAGGACGCCGACCCCAGCTCCACCTGCAGATCGGAGATCATCGATGCTCCTGCCAACTGGACTGCGGTCGGCTTCGACGACAGCAGCTGGGGCACGGCGACCGAGTGGACCGAAGCCGATGTCTCCCCAAAGGATGGGTACGACCAGATCAGCTGGGACACCTCAGCCGAGTTGATCTGGGGCCCGGATCTGGAGATCGACAACACCATCTTGCTGCGCTCGTCGGTTGGTGCAACCGCTACCGAGTCGGCTCAGGGATCTGAAACTCAGGACAGCGACGACGATACTGACGATCTCGCCGACGACAGCTCAGCGAGTCCGAGCAGCGGAACGATGGAGATCACGAGCCCAGCAGTCGCCGACGGAGCACTGCTCGCCGAGTTCGCATGCGAACCAAAGGACAATGGGATGGAGGCCTCGATCCCACTCGCCTGGAGTGGTGTTCCGGCCGAGGCCACCTCGCTCGCCATCACGATGCACCACTTCCCCAATGCCGACGACGCAGCAAGGGCCAATTCGTATCTGACACTTTGGGATATCGATCCTTCGGTGAGCGAGATCGCCCACGGCCAAGCCGGCGAAGGCGACTGGTTTCAGGGCTCGAACAAGGACGGAACAGCGATCTCCTATACATCGCCGTGTTCGCCCAACAACAACGGCTCCCACGAGTACACCATCACCCTCTACGCCCTGAGCGACACACCTCCGACACTGCCCCAGCAGGACAGCCTCACCATCGATTGGGAGGTGCTCGTCGAGTCGCTCGAATCGGTGACCGTCATCGACTCGGTGACCCTCACGTTCAACGCCTGACAACCGGCTCCGATCAGCCGCACCGTCGGCAAACCCCGAAGAGGCCCCGATCCTGAGGAATCCCTCAGCCTGGGACCAGTTGATCCTGAGACGGGATCGGCACCTTGTACTCATCGGTCAGATCACGACAGGAAAGGCGCTGACGATGAGCAATACCCAGAACCCCAACCAAACACCAAGGCCCCCAAGAAGGTCACGGAGCCTCATCGTGCGTCCGGCAGCGATCCTCGCAGCCTTCGTCACACTCAGCCTCGCTGCCTGTTCGACCGCTCCGGATGGAGCGTCGAGCGCCATCCAGGCTGTCGACGATTCCGAGGTGTCGTCGACCCAACCCGAGACCACAACATCCGTCGCTCAGACAACCGAGAACACCGCAGATGTTCCGTCCATCCCGACTGAAGAGACCGAGTCCGACCCGCCGCCGGCAACAGACACCAGACCAGACGGGCCGTCTGCCCGTGTGATGAATATCGAGAACACGCTGAGCGATCAGGCCCAGGTCACAACCATCGCCTTCGACGCGCTGGCGTTCATGACCGGGAACCTCTGCACCGACTCGTTCTTTCCACCGGGAAAGGTCTCCGACTTCTTCGGATTCCAGTACCTCCGTGACAATGAGCCGGATGCGTTCGGCCACAACACCGCCTTCGCCGCCACCGTTGGCGAGAACATCCTCTATCTGCTCGACGACGAGCAGGTCGGCCAGCTCGTCGAACTTGCCACCGTGCAGATCGCGGACATCAACGAGTACGCCTATGCGCGCTTCCCGATCATCGATGCGTTTCGGCGTCTCCTCGACGACGAGCTCCCCGAAGGGAGCAGTGGTCTGTCGACATCGGCCGTCGCGGACTACTCGGCTGAGGTGTATGGCCTCGACGGTCAGATCAGCTTCGAGCGGGCTTCTGTCATCGCCGACATTCTCAACGACCTGACGCCAGCCCAGGCAGAGCAGCTCGCTGCACTCGCTGCGACCGGAGTGGCTCAGTGGCCCGACCGCGGCCAAGACGCCGAGGTCGAGGCATGGAAACGGCAGCTCGATCCGGAGTCACACGTCGCCCTCATGACCATCGCGGGACAGTTGTACAGCTGGTATTCCGGCGGGATCGAAGCCGATACCTACTTCTGCCCTGAGCGTCACGGCACCTACTTCGGGTCCTTCTACATGAAGGACATCCCAGCGATGTTGTCTCAGCAGGCCGGCTCCGATGTGACGATCAACGAGAACCTCACAGGTGCCTACGGCGACCGGTTCCTCGATGTCCTCAGCACCGACCAACGGGCCCTCATCGAGGGACTTGCCGACAACCAGCGGCCGTTGATGGAGGAACTCGTGGCGACACGCGAGGCGATCGCAACCCAACTCCGCCGGCTCTGGGACGAGCCGAATGTCGACCAGCAGGCGGTTGAATCCGAAGTGGCGACATTGTCCGCACGCTACGGAGAACTCGACGGGCAGGTAGTCGCGATGTACGCATCGGCCTTCGAAGAGGTCTACGACAGCCTGAGCTCGGATCAGGTCTCGACGCTGTGGAGCTTCCGCGAGGACGCTGAACACCTGGGACTCATCGACGATCCTTGCAGTCTCAGCCCCGACGATCTCGCCTACCTGTACTCCCATGCGATCGACACACCAGACATCGACAGCACAGACGGGTTCTTCGTTTCCTGAGATTGCCCAGGCTCCGCATCGTCGGCCCAGATCAGGGCCTCGACACAACCCAACTCCAGCAGAGCGCCTCAACTTGTTGGGGCGTTCTGCTGTTGCGTCGCCAGCCGGCCATATAGTTTCCGCCCGCGGTTACCGTCGTTTGCTACAACAGCTATCGAATCCACCGATCCCCCAAACACCGCAACCACTTGTGATCGGCCAAGCCGCATCGGAGACAGGGATGACACTCGATCGGCAACGACGGCCCGAGATTTCCGGAGCGACGGGCCTTCTGACACCATCGCGGTGGACGTGGGAGCCATTTGCCATCCCGGTCCTGCTCCTGGCTTCGATCATCACCCCACACATCGTTCTTCCCGCACTCCTGGCCGTACCTGCATCGCTCATCTTCGTCATGTCCGTCGGTCGTTGGGCGAGCTGGCGCCAACGGCCTCGACAAGATCAGGGCCACCCGCTGACCACGTCCAGTCCCGTGGGACCCGGCTGGACGGTCGTGCGAGGCCCGCTGCCCGGCCTGCGCCCCCACACAACCCACCTTCTCGCCCAGACCTACGCCATGGACCTTCTGCCGGCCGAACGGCTGTCTGCCACACGATCGACACATCGACACAATCGCCTCGTCGGACTTCCCTCCCCGGATCGCTTTGCAGCGTTCGGTTCCCCCCTGCATGCACCAGCGGCCGGCCAGGTCACCTCCGCCGTCGATGTTCTGCGCGACCACAGGGCCTACGCCTCACTCCTTGGCCTTCTTCTATGGAGCATCCAGCAATTCGTTCCCCGCTCGTTCCTCGGGGCTCGAGGGATTCTCGGCAACCACCTCATCATCAATACCGAGGATCGATACCTCCTCCTCGCCCATCTACAACGAGGTTCGTGTGAGGTCGCGGCCGGCGACTGGGTCATCGAGGGACAACTCGTCGCCCGCTGTGGCAACTCTGGCAACTCGACAGAACCCCACCTCCACATCCAGGCCATGAACGGTCCAAACATATGGAAGGCCCACGGCCTACCTCTCCACTTCACCCCACCGTCAGCGCTCCCATCCGAGTAGGCACCTGGGCCCTGTGGGGCTCGGAAACTCACGTGTGGGTGCGGACCAGGCACGGTCCCTTCACCGCCAGGTCGGCCGCGCTGAAGTCAACGACGACGACCGGATCCTTCTCCGAGAAATCGGCGCCGCTGTCCCCGCCCGCTGAGGCACGGCTGGATCACTACTCCCGAGACGTTGCGCTGGCACCGAAAGCGCATCGTGCAACACCGGACGCAGACTCCCCGGGCGCGGCACGGCAGATCACCCACCGCTACCGACTCTCAGCACCCAATCGTGCGTCTCGCCAACGAGAACCCGACATGGGGCTACCGGCGGATACACGGCGAACCCGACCGGCGCACAGACCACCAAGGCCGCCTGCAACCTGTTCGTGCACCGCAGCGACCGGCTCGAAGAGCTCGGGCCTGGTCCGCGATCGCGGGTATCAAGGCTGTGCGCGGAGGTGCCCTGGCGGCCCGCACCTGGTAGCGCGGGGCAATCGATGGCGAGTTCTTCGCGGACGCCGTGCTGACAGTCACGACACTCGAACCACTCCGAGCACCACTCTCGATCGCGAGGCACGGGTATAATGGTTTCGCAGTTGCGCGGCCGGCGTACCGAGCGGGTCAGTCAGCTTCGTTCATCGTGAGACTGACTACCTGAAAGCCAACAGAGCGATCGCGGGCGCTCGGTCATGATCGTTTGTGGGGCGTTGGCAACAGGAACGGTCTTCTCAACACTCACCGGATAGGGGTCACCTCACCTTGAGATATCGAAGTCGCTTTTCGCGGGCAAATGGCCTCGCTGCATCTGGCGCCTACGCCGTGCTGGCGTTGATCGTTGTCACGGCCAACGACTCAATCGGCCTAACGGCCATTATGGCGGCCCTCTTCGGCTTCTTCTTGAGGTCCGCGTTCACCGACTGGGTGCTAGTTGAGGAGGATTGCATCGTGTTCGGCCGACTGCTCCGGCCCCTTGCTGTGTCCAGAACGTCGGTGATCTCCAGCGAGGTTGTCGAAGTAGGGTCCGGTTTCTCATCATTACTCGCACTGGAGGTTGTCTGGAGCGAGGGTCGCCGTCGAGCCCTCCGAGCCAAGCCCCGCGCAGCGGGAGTCCTTGAGGGTGTGAGACGAACCCTCGACGCGGGGACGACTTCTGTCGGACCGCGAGACAATGGACAGGCCACAACGAGATGGCTCTGAAGTCGGCGACTCAGGCGATGTGAGCGTCTGCCGCCCTGATAACCGCGCGTGGGCGCTGACCAAGCCGATTGGTCACACAAACCCAACAGCATGAACTCGGCGAGAGCCCGTTGCTCGGAGACAAGCACGTCCGGTTCGGCGAGGCGCCGGGAGAAACCCACCGGCAGAAACGTGGAAAGCGCGCTCCTGGCCGACTCGACAACCGGCACCGAGCAACCCCAAGGGGTTGCTCCCACCAATCCCTCCAACAGCGACCGGCACCGTGCTCCGAACGACCCGACGCGCCGGACTCATCAACCAGCATCGATACGTGGCCTGACCAGGCGCAACAAAGTTTCCGAGCCCCACCGGGCCCGGGGATCGTCAGCAGGGGCAGCGAAGACCACGTTCCGCGCCGATTTGGTGCGGACATCCGACAGCAACGCCCGTAGCGAGGTGTCGTTCTCGGCCCCGAGCGCGCTGTCCGGATTCGTCATCGTCTACGTCGAGGTCATCGCTGGAGCGTCCGGTCCCAACCCTGCCCGCCCACGATGATGCCCTGCCAACGCCAACCCGATTGCCTCGTCTCGGACTACTTCGGGGACTCAGTAGGTCGAGGCGGAGGCGCTGCCCAGCAGAGCGGAGACCAGGATCCCGAGAGGGAGGGCACCCCAGTAGCCGACGGCGAGCCCAACGTTGCCCATGAAGAGCATGAGCAGCCAGGTCGCGGGAAAGGTCGCGACCAGAAAGACGACGGCGAAACTGAGTAGCAACTTGATCATTGGCTTTCCCATTTCTCTCTGCGTGGCAGCACCACGCAACAGCAACCGTCGTCGACGCTACCCGACTGGTTCCTACCGTCGCTAGATCAGTCGTAGCGACAGAGGTGCCTTCAACGAGGCATCGGATCCGGACCGCACCCGAGACACGGGCGGCGTGAGGCCGCCGCCCGCGCCAACCGCTCGCGCCAGATTGCTGTTCACGCGAGCACCCGTGAGGAGTCATGAGCGGGAACCAAACCAACAACCCTGGGACCTCCCCCGGTCGATGCGCCGCGTGGGCATGGGAAGTTGGTACCTGCTCGGGTTTGGCGCCGCGGTTGCCCTTCTAGCGACGCTCGCCGCTGGCGCCATCGGGGCAGTTGAGGTCATCGCGTCAGGGCTCGCCGACCAGAGATCCGAGCTCTCGACCAGCTTGGACATTGCCGTGGACAAGATCGGTGGCTGGCTCGACGACTTCGACATCAACCCCGGCCTCATGGCAGGCCCGATCCTGAGCGTCGTGATGCTCGACTACCTGCTGAAGGACGGCGCGAGGCTCGTCCGATCGTTCGCGGCTCGCCGGGGTTTGGAGCATCAAGGCATCGTCGACGTTGTTGCCCGCAACTCGGCCACCAGCATCCGGGCCCATTTCGGGGATGAAGCGTGCTGGCGGCCATCGTCGGGATCATTGTCGCTCCGGCCGCTACTGCGCTCGGGATGCCTCTCGTGTTCGCCATCGTGTTCGTCAACTTCGTCGGGGGCCACATCCCCCACCTCTGCACATTCGTCGGCGAGCCTTTCGCGATGCTCATCGCTTTGTCCGGCGGCGGGCTAGTGCGCGCTCGCGGAAGTGATGTGGCTGTGGGTTGATCGTGTGGTTGTGGCCGTTTCGGATGCCGATAGGGCGGTGCTGGAGAGGCGCGTGACGGGGTCTATGACACAGCGCCGCGATTGGTAGCGAGTCAAGATCGTGGCGATGGCCGCAGAGGTGGTTTCGTCGCCGAAGATCGCTGCGGTGGTGGGCGTGAACCGAGACCAGGTCGACGTTTGGAGATGCCGCTGCCGAGATGAAGGGCTCGACGGGCTGGGCGATCGGCCGGTTGTCTCCCGAGCGGCGTGGGGCCGTGTGTTGATGCCAGGTCTCACCGCGCGAACCCGACAGCCACACCACTTCCGCGCGTGACTACTTGTGCATCGCCGAACCGGGTACGGAACGGGCCGGAGTCTGCGCGGCCCACGCGTCCGCGGACGCGTGAAGATCACTCACCGCAGGCCTGTCACCGCCGACAGTGACGCAGACGCAGGGACATGCCCGCTGCGCTCGGTATCACCGTCCCACCCCCTGGGTAGGCTTTCGAACGTAGCCCGAAGGGGCGATGGTTCGAAAGCCCAGGTTCCCCGTTTGGGCAACCTTTCTTGCGGCAAGGCACCCAGCCGAGCGGCGCCGTAGCGGCTTCTCCATTTCGCACGTGGGCCATGCGCGGAGATCAACGACACGCCCGCGGACGCGTCGCAAGCACTGTACGTGTTCGTTGCCGAACTACGAGACGCGAGTCAAACGCCCAGAGCGCTCGCTTGCGATGGGAGATCGTACAAGCCGGCCTGCCTCATCGTTGCCAAGTCTGCAGTCGAAGAGTTCCTCAGCACCCACCACCCGCGTTCCCTCACCGCACCCGACAGCCACACCACTTGCACACACGATCCGACAGACCCGACCCCGATCCCAGCCCACCGACGAGTTTCGGGGCCCCACAGACGCCGCAGCGGTCCCAAGAAACGCCAGCGATGCCTCAGAGGTCGAGATGAAGTCGGAGCGCGTCGTCAAGTTGGTCCATGAGTTCAAATCCGAGGGTGCCGACGACTGGGCCAAGGCGCTCGATCGCAACGGAACGAACCTGTTCAGCCTGTGCTTTGGAGTCGGCGTCGAGTCCGGTCTCGGTTGCTGGTAGGAGGACCTGGAACGCATAGACACGATCGATATTGGAAGCGACTGGGACAAGGGTGACTACGCCGCGCCCGAGGCGTGCTGCGGTGGTGTTCGCCCCGTCATTGCTCACGATCACTCCGGGTCGGGTGTGCGCGGCTTCGTTGCCGAGCACCGGATCGAGATTGACGAGTCGGATCTCGCCGCGACGCATCAGCTGTCGGCGACGGCGTTGTCCCACGCGTCGTTGGCTGGGTCGTCTGTCCATTCGGTGAACGCTGCGGCGTAGTCTTGGCTGAGTTCGGAGGCGCGCAGCAAGCGGATGGCGCGGTGAAGTGCTGCGGACCGGGAGGCGACCTGGTGAGTCTCGGCGTAATGGTCGAGGAACTCGACGTCTTCGTCTGGGATGCTCACACTGACCTTCATGCAGAAATGCTACTGGGGTAGCAATCAGATTGCTACCCCAGTAGCAGCACGGTGCTGACTCTCCTGTGTGGGCCGAGATTCACACCCGCGGATCGTGCCGTTCTCGCCGTTCTGTTTCGAGCCTTCGACCGAAAGCGGCTCGCGCAGGTGATGTTGATCATCAAGCCCGAGACGGTGATCGGTCGGCATCGGCGCCTTGTCGCCCGCGGCTAGACCTACCCACACAAGACCTCACGCACGAGACGCCCCGTCCACGGCCGCCTCGGCCGTTTGGTCGATCCGGCGCAAAGCAGGCCACGAACTGCTCGACCGCACGCTGATCTGGAACCGTCGACAACTCCAACTGCTCCTCGATGAGTATGTGGCGCACTACAACACGAACGGCCGCATCAAGGCATCGACCAACGCGCCCCCGACGACACCGAGATGGCTGAACCGGTCGATGCAGACCGACCGATCACACGCATCCCTATCTGCGGCGGACTCATCAACCAATACCGCCACGCCGCATGAACCCCACGTGCCCCACCGAGACCTTCATCGCCACCCACTCCGCGAACCCGACGCTCCCAGAAACAGCCGACGCATCCAGACCCACACCCCGAAATCCTCCACCGAGGCCTCGCCAGCACCACCTACGAATTCTCGGCAGCTTCAAGGTCAGGATCTGTCTCAGCACAGATACTCGCGCGCGGAAGGCCGCGCGCTCCTTCACCGCCAGTCTTTGGCGCAACGACCAACGGTCAATCCGTATCCCCCAGGTACCGCCAGTCGCCTCCGCCACTGGCACGCAGATGGTACGACCCGGCCCAATACACGCCCCTGACCAGGTAGAACGCCGTCGGGCCACGATGTGTGGGAGGTCATGGTGCTAGCGGCCGAGTAGCGCCATTGCTGTTGCGGCTCCTGTTGGGCCGTCCTTGCCGAAGCCGTCGGCTCCGATGTCGCTGGCGAACTCCTGGGTGACCGGCGCGCCTCCCACCATGACGTGCACGCCGGTGCCACTTTCTCGGATAGAGCCGACCGTGCTCGCCATGTTGGTCATGGTGGTGGTGAGCATGGCAGAGAGGCCCACGACGTCTGCACGGTGGGTGTCGATGGCGGAGAGGAAATCGTCGGCACCCACGTTGACTCCGAGATCGACCACCTCGAACCCGCTTCCTTCCAGCATCATGCCGAAGAGGTTCTTTCCGATGTCGTGGATGTCGCCTTTGACACTTCCGATCACAACCAGGCCTCTGGCTTGTGAGGACCCATCGGTGAGGAGGGGACGAAGGACATCGAGGCCGGCCTTCATGGTCTCGGCAGCCATGAGCATCTCTGGAACGAAGATCGTGCCCTCGCTGAACTCCTGGCCGATATGTGTCATGGCCTGGATGAGACCCGTGTCGAGGATGGTGTCCACGGGTGTTCCGTTCTCGAGCTCCGATCTCACCAGAGCCGCTATCTCCTCGTCTTCGTAGTCCAGCACCGCATCGAAGATGTCCTCTACCGACATTGTCGAACCTCGCTCGCTGAGTCAGCTTCCGTTCAGTGGGTATTTCCCGTACTTCTTGACGGCCTCGGCCATACACAGCACGTTCTCGACGGAGAGGTAGTCGGCGATGCTGTTGGCACTGGCACAGACATAACCACCGCCGACTCCGATCTCCTCGATCCTCTGCTTGACCTCCGCGTCGACTACCTCGAGCGGGCTGTCGTAGAGCGTGTGGACCATGTCGATGTTGCCCCAGAGGGCAACGCGGTGGCCATGGACGCGCTTGACCTCGTCGATGTCCATACAGGGTGGTTCGACAGGATTGAGCATGTTCATGCCCAACGACAAGAGGTCGTCGAGTACCGGGTTGAGGTCGCCATCGCTGTGATATCCCCACGGGATCTTGATGGCATCGACCAGCTCGCGATAGCCCGGCAGGAACACCTCGCGGTACACGTCGGGGGCGAACATCATCCCCGATTTGAAGGCCATATCGTCGTAGAGGACGAGGAAGTCGAAGCCGAGTTCCTGTAGCCCTTCGAGATTGGCTTGGCACCACTCGACATAACGAGCGAAGAGTCTTTCGACCATGCCCGTCTTCTTGACGACCGAACGCGAGAAACCCTTCCATCCCAGTGAAAGGATGGTTGGCTGGATTCCAGGCCGAAGACCCGCGTAGAGAGCGAGGTCCTCGTCGCCGTGGCTATCGACGAAACGTTTGGCGTCGTCGAAATAGCCTGGTGTTGCCGGGTCGGGGAACACCATTTCGGCGAGATCCTCGGGGGTCTTGATCAGGCCGTGACCCAGGTAGTGGACCCTGCCTGTGTCGTCGGCCGAGGTCTCGTCGCTGATCGGGGTCATCGAATAGGGACGCTCGTAGTACAAGGCGTCCATCCCCAGCACCCTCACACACTCGAGATTGTCGAGAGTGTCCCTTCCCAGGTGTGCGGCCAGCTTGTCTCGGAAGCCCGCGTCGACCCAGTCGAAGAAGGGGACGCGGTCTGGCACCCCACCGTCGAGAACGGTCATCACCCTCTGTCTTGATGTCATCTCAGAAGGGGTCACGACACCTCCAGATCCCCAGCTCGACGAGTCGTATGACACCGGGCGCCGACAAACACATCGGGCTGCAGGGCGATCGCACGAACGACTCATTCCCGGATCGCCGATGATAGCCGCCGCTACCACCGGGGAAAGCGTTCTCTCCGGCATCTCAGGGGACCAACCACTAGTCTGCGGGCGCCGAGGACGCGACGATCTCGTCGATTGCCTCGACCAGGCTCCGGCCTCGAATTGAAGCAGCGCTCGCCTGCCAATCGGCTCAACATCAGCACGACCAGGATCGTCGACAAACAACCGGAGGCCGACCAGATGCCAGTGACTCCCCACCCCATGAGCACCGAGGCCGCGATGTTGCCGCTCTTCCGGGGACGCACAGCCGAGTTGCAGCGGCGCCTGGCCGACGATGACATCGACGTGCTCATCGTCACCAATGTCGATTCGATCTACTACTTCAGTGCCTACTGGGGGGATCTCGGGTTGGAGTTCGGCCGCCCGACACTGCTGGCAATCGCAAGCGATGGCGCCGTCACCTTGATCACGCCGGGATCCGAGTCGCTCATGGCCGAAGCCATGACCTGGGTGGACGATCTCGGCTTCTATTCCGATGGGGTCGGCGAGGAGTGGCGCGACCCGCTTCGGACCGCACTGCGGGGCGTGGACAACAAGCGCATCGCGATCGAGAGGAACGACATCCCTGCGGTGATATCAGACTTCCTGCGCCACGAATACGGCTTGAACGAACCGGTCGATGCCACACCGATCATCGCCTCGATGCGGGTCATCAAGACAGCCGATGAGCTCAACATGATCCGCCAGGCCGGCCAGGTCGCTATCGCCATGGGTATCGCCGGACGCGACGCCATGGCGGTGGGGGTTCCCGAGTACGAGATCTCGCTCGCGTGTGTGGTGGCCGGTACGCGCAAAGCGGCGGAGATCATCGCGGCCGAAGACCCCGATGCCTTGATGAGCCCCATGATCCACAACCTCCAGGCGCTCAATTCCGGTCACTTCACCAGCTACACACATCTGCATCCGAGGGTGAAGGAGATCGCCCACGGCGACCCGATCTATATGTGCTTCTGCTCGATCTGTCATTTCAAGCAGCTCAAGATCGGGTACGACCGTCAGTACTTCGTGGGGTCGGTTGATGACGAGACGGCTCGCACCTACAACACTGCGATCGAGGCTCAGGCGGCGGCGTTTCGAGAGATGCGGCCCGGGGTTGCAGCCGAGGACGTGCACAAGGCGGCCGACGATGTCTACCGATCGAACGGGTTCGCACCGTCGTACCGAACGGGCCGAGCACTTGGATACTCGTCGCTTGAACTACCAGAGCTGAAGTACGGCGACCGCACACCGCTTCAAGCCGGCATGGTGTTCGCTGTGGACGGCGGGGTGACCGTTCCGCACGTATTTGGCGCCCGAGTCGGCGACACCGTGATCGTCACCGACGACGGCATCGAGATCGCAACCGAATACCCGCGCGACCTGCAGGTCGTCTAGCAAGCGGGTTGTGTAGAGGAAAGCAGCCAAGCGTGTTCAACTCGACCCACACCAAGGACAAGAGGACAGTCGCCAGAAATGAGTAACAAGGTCACCGAAGACTGGATACCCCTCTTCGACCGTTCGTGTGCCGAGGGCTTCCACATGGCCTGTGCAAGCAGTGGGAACCAGTTCGAGAATGCACCGGTCGCGGGCGAGGTGATGGCCGAGCTGATCGAGTTCTGCAAGTCGGGGGCCGACCACGATGCCCGACCCGTGCACTGCGAGCTCGAGGATGTGGACCACACGATCAACCTCGCGACGTTCTCGCGGTTGCGTGAGATCGATCAAGACAGCACATTCTCGGTTCTCGGGTAGGCACGATGTCGAAACAGTTCTTCAGTCAAGAAGAGTTCACCCAACGTCAGCTCAAGGTGCGCGAAGCGATGGAGGCCGCAGGAATCGACCTATTGCTGGTCGTCTCCCCTGTTCACATCAACTACCTCATCGGAGCGACCGCCAAGGGGTACCAGGAGTTCCAGGTCCTGTTCTTCCCGCTCCAGCCAGGACCACTGGTGATCCAGAGCCGGCGACCGGAAACGCCGATGCTCGAGGCCGATTCGTTTGCCGATGAGGTTCGGGGCTGGGGTGGGCGCGAGCCGGAGGACCCAGTCGAGGTCTTCGAGGAGATCGTGCGCTCGCACGGATTCAAGGGGCTGAGAACCGGGCTCGAGGTGCCGCTCTACTACCTGCATCCCCACGACTACCAACGAGTGGTCGACGTACTCGGCGACGATCTGGTGATGGACGCAACGAGCCTGATCGGCGATATCAAGCTGGTCAAGTCCGCGGCGGAGATCGAATATGTACGCCAGGCCGGAGCGATCCTGGACCGTGGCATGGAAACCTGTCGTTCATCGCTGGCCGCCGGGAGATCGGAACGCGAGGTCTCGGCCGATATCCATCACACACTCCTCTCCGCGGGCAGCGACATTCCGGCCAGCCCGATGAACTTCCTATCCGGTCCACGCTCGGCCTTCGCCCACGGCGAGCCGACCGATCGTGTGCTCGAACCCGGCGACTTCATGCACATCCAGTTCGGAGCGCACTATCGACGCTACTGCGTGACCATCGGGCGACAGCTGTGCCTGGGTGAGATACGGGCCGGAGTGTCGGCCAAGGTCCCACACGAGGTGGCGAAAAAGGTCATCGCAGACGCCGGGTTGGACGCCTACCGGTTGCACATGACCGGTTGTGCGGTAGGAGCGGCTTTCCCGCCGTCCTGGATCGAGCCGCTGGTCATCATCTGACACCCCGCACACACAAGAAATCGAGGAGAGGTCGAGGAGTATGTCTCAAGCAGCAACACCAGAAGGCGCATCCGAATCCGTCGTCAGATCCACTCCCCGCACGGTGCCCTACGACAACGGCACCCATTGGCGTGCCTTGCTCGGTTTCATCATCATCTCGATGGACCTCGTCATGGAGGAGAACATCTACCGTCTCTCGCCAGAGGGTGTGGGTCCCAGCGTCACCCGGCTCAACAGCCCCAACGACTGCAATGTCGCGACCCTGGCGGCCCAGATCGACGGCATGGCCGAGGCCGCATCGATCCTGCAGCCACAGGCACGACCCGCTGTCGTTTGTTACGCCTGCACCTCCGGATCGATTGTCATCGGCGAGGACGAGGTCAGAGCCGAGATTCGGCGCGGCGCCCCATGGGCCAAACCGTCGACGTTGGTCACCGGTGCGGTCAACGCTCTGCGTCGATTGGATGCTCACAAGATCGTTGTCGCCACTCCCTACCTCGATGAGATCAACACGATGGAAGCCGCGTTTCTTCGAGACAAGGGCTTCGATGTGCTCGACATCCAGGGTCTGAACATCGAAGACTGCGAGGCGATGGGCCGCATCAAGCCGTCGTTCATCCGCGACTTTGCGCTCAGCATCGACCGCGAGGACGCCGACGCGATCTTTGTCAGCTGTGGCGGCATCCGCACGCTCGATGTGCTGCAGGAGATCGAGGATGCAGCCGGCAAACCTGTGGTGAGCTCCAACCAGGCAATGATGTGGGACTGCCTACGCCGGGCAGACATCGACGACGTGATCGAGGGGTACGGCCAGCTCTTCCACATGGGCTGGGGCCAATCCGAGTAGCCCGTGCGGCACTGGGACTATCCGGTTCCCTCGTCGGGGCCTGTTCGGTCACTCCGGGTTGGCACGTCGATCCGGACACAGGTACCACACCCGAGCCCTTCGCTGTCGGCTGTGATGCGGCCGCCGTGTGCCTCGACGATCAGTTTGGCGATCGCGAGCCCGACGCCCGTGCCGTCGGAGAACTGCCTGTCGACCCGATGGAAACGTTCGAAGATCCGGGATCGATCCTCGCCGGCGAGACCCCGACCGGTGTCGACGACATCGATACGCACAAATCCATCAACATCGGCCAGCCGGACCACGACCCCACCTTCATCGGTGTATTGAACCGCATTGCCCACAACATTCAGGAGCACCTGGGTGAGCCTGTCCCGGTCCCCAAGTGCGACCGGAACCGACGATGCCTGCAACTCGAGGGTCAACCCGTTGGCCGCTGCCTGGGACTCGAGCTGGTGGACCACATCGGCTGCCACGGCCACCAGATCGACCAGTTCACGGTCGAACAGGCCGAACTCTCCGGCAGCAGATAGAGACGAAAGGTCCTCTGCCAAGCGACGCAACCGCGCAGCCTCGCGGCCGATCCGCGCATAGGTGTCGTCCTCGGCAGGTATCACACCGTCGAGCAAGGCCTCCATCGTGCCCTCGATGGTGCTCAGGGGATTGCGGAGTTCGTGGGCGACATCACCTATGAGTCTGAGCCGCCGCTGCTCGGTCGTCTCGAGTTCGTAGGCGAGCCGGTTCACGTCAGAAGCGAGCGCATCGAGTTCGACGGTATCTGCTCCGGGCAATCGGACGTCGTATCGACCAGCGGCCAGCTCGCGCGTGGCAGCGCTGATCTCCTCCAGTGGTTCCGCGAGCCGCTTTGACATGCGCCATGACACGATCGCGGATGCCGTAGCGGCAGCTGAGATCCCGACAATCACACTGGACGGGTTCTGTTCGTCTCGCCGCCTCGCCCCCAGGACCCGTCCCTCGCCGAGCAGCTCGAGCAGGCCGACGACCAACCCAAAGACGACAAGAGCCACGACCATCACGATCAGATGCGAGCCGAACAGTTGACGCCGCAACGACCTTGTCCCGAAACGAGCGTCGGTCATGCGATGAACCGGTACCCGACACCGCGCACGGTCTCGATGAAGCGGGGTTCGATGGCCGAGTCGCCCAACGCCTTGCGCAGGTTGCCGACGTGTACATCGACGATCCGCTCCTCCCCGTAGAAGTCGCGTCCCCACACCCGATCGATGAGCTGATGCCTGGCGAAGACGCGGCCCGGACTCTCGGCCAGCGCACACAAGAGGCTGAACTGCAGTGCGGAGAGATCCACGGGAGCACCATCGACCGACACGACGTGCCGGTCGATATCAACAGTGATGCCCGCATAGCGGAGTGGTTCGGCCAAGGATTCAGCCTCAGAGGTCCGCGTTCGACGCAATACTGCCTTCACCCGAGCGACAACTTCGCGAGGAGAGAAGGGTTTTGTGACGTAGTCATCGGCACCGACGGACAAGCCGATCAGCCGGTCGGTCTCCTCGGCTGCCGCCGTCAACATGATGACGTGCACATCGCAGAACCGGCGCAGCTCTCGCAAGGTGTCGATGCCGTCGAGTTCTGGCATACGCACGTCGAGGATGATCAGATCGATGGCCGGCTGACGATGTAGCCGTTCGAGGACGGCTCGACCGTTGTCGAGCTCCTCGACGTGGAAACCGTCGTCGATCAGATAGGACGCCACAAGGCGTCGTATCTCTCGTTCATCATCGACGATCAGGATGCGTGGGGGCATGGTTCAGCACTAGTCGACATGGAGACAGCGGTGGGGCCGACCCAGGGTCGGCCCCACCGACGCTAGTCCGTGAACTCTTCGGGTTCGGACGGTGTGGACGAGTCGGGCGCTGGAGGAACGACATCGGCGCCAACGAGGACGGCTTTGCGGTGTTCGAACTCGGCGCGGTCGATCTCGCCTCGGGCGAAGCGCTCCTGGAGCGTCTGCATCGGCGATCCGTAGGCGTGCCCTCGGAGGCTCCCGCCCCGCCGGCGACGGATCAGCCAGCCGATGACCAAACCAAACAACAGGAGCATGAGGAGCGGGAAGAGAATACGGGGGCCACGTGCTCCCCCGTGGGCGAGAAGGTCCAAGGCGGCCAGCAACATGATGTGTCCTTTCGGGTCACACACCGACGAAGGATTCACCGGCGCTGATCCAAGACAACCAATCGTTCATGAAGCCCCGATCGCGCCGAACATCAAGATTTCATCAAGCTCCACACAAGAGCAGAGGGTCCCGCGGCGGAGCCGCAAGGAACAATGAGGTACTAGGTGTTCCACTCTCGAGTCGCCGAAACGTGGCGCGCAGCCTGCTCTCGGCCGAGCTCGATGCACAAGGCGAAGTAGTCCTCGTCGAACAGCAGGTAGCTCAGCAGCTCGCGACGTCCGCTTGCATCTCCGGCCCCTCGAAGCATCCGGCCGAGCAGCCAGTTGTCGGGCTCTCGAAGCGCACCGGCTCCCGCGATCTTCTGCTCGTACACCTTGGCTGCGAGCCGGCCCATCTCGCCCGGTGGCGGTGAAACCGTCAAGAATTCAACGCTCGCATAGGGTGTTTTGCCGTCCTTTCGCAGCAGGACCGAGGATGGCGAATCTCTCGCCAGCTGGTGGATCATCCGGTTGGTTCGTTGGAGAGCGAGGAGATCTTCGACCATCCTGTCGGCAAGTACTGCGTGGAGCGCTTGAGCACCCGAGTCGGCCAGATCGGGCGGTTCGAGGCAATCGTCGGGAGGCAGGGGCAAGCCGTAGACGGTGCTCGTGGCCGAGATGACGATGATCCGGGTGGCACCCAGTTCGACCGCCGGACCCAGCGGAGCGTTCAGCCGCACCCCGCCGTCGACGTACCACCCCGCGGCGTCGGGCGGCTCACTGACGCGTTGGGCCGGAAACGCCATGGGGATGGCAGCCGATGCAAGAACCTGCTCGACCGCCGAGGGGCATCGGACGACGTCGAGGGCTCGTTCCGGCTTGCCCGGGTAATCGCTGACTTCCTTCTCGTGCAAGAACAGAACGCTGCGGCCACTGGCAGTCCCCTCCGGGGAGTCGGCGTCGGCCGGCGGAACGCGGGTGGCGATCACACCCAGCTTCGTCGGGTGTCCACTGGTGATGTTCTCGGTGATCTGCCCGATGTCGAGCTTCTCCACCGCAGTGTCATGCAGGGGAGCGGTATCGAGCAGGCTCGTGGTCCCGCGCCCCCGATTGAGCACGGCTCCGGCCAGGAAGTCGATCCCGGCGCCGACCGATCCAGGCAACAGCGACTCGAACACATTTGTGTGGCTCATCTCGCGCCAGAGTTCGCACAGGTCTTCTGCTGCCCGGTCAGCGCCCAGGTGGCACTTGGCGGCCCACAACGCGGCGTTGATGGCGCCGGCGCTGGTACCGAGCAGGATCTGGGGCCTGATGCCGTCGCGTTCCAAGGCGGGCAGCAGTTCGGCGAGCGCCCCGGCCTGAAAGGCCCCGCGCGCGGCTGCACCCGAGAGCACGACTGCCACCGTCCCCGACTCGTCTCCCCTCTTCACCATCACCATCACCTCACCGTGGAGTCCCCAGGCACAGGGACCTGGGTCCCACAGACATGCCTACGCCCCAGACCGGCGCCAGGCCAGGGTCGAAGGGCAGTCCGCGATGATGCCGGTTGCGCTGCGCGATGCGAGAGCCTCATCGACGAACACCAGGACGTGCGGAACCTGCCACGGCAGGGTCTCCGAACCCCACAGGCTCAACGCCATGCTCAATTCGCCGTTGCCACGAGCGTCTCGCCAGCGCGACAATCCCAACGTGACACGGTCCCACGTCTCGTTTGCAGGCCTCTGGTCGATGGCGATCGACGTCCCCTACAGCTACCTGCTGCGGGACGGAGATCTCGCCTGGACCTGTGGTCAACTGGCGCTTGACTCCGAGGCGAACGCCATCCACAACGGTGATCTGGCCGCCCAGTCGTCGGTCGTTTGCGACCACGTCGACGCGATACTCGAGCGAGCTGGGTTGTCTCGGCACGGAGTGCAACGCCTGTATCTCTATCACGCCAACTCCCCCGACGATGCGATCGCTGCCATGCTCGATGTCATCACCGATCGGCTGGGATCATCTGTGGACCTGGTCCCTTTGGCCGTGCCCCACTTCTACTACGACGGTGTCGTCCTAGAGGTCGATGTGTTCTGGGGTGGGCCGGCGGCCGAGCTTCGGTGGGTGCACGGGCCAGGAGGACGCTCACGGCTCAGCGAACACATCGTGTCTCCCTCTGATTCGCTCACCGATCATGTCGAGGCTCTCGACCCCGGGGCGGTGATCGATGGCGGACCTCACCTGACCGAAACACGGTGGATCGGCGTCGACGTGGCCGATGGTGTCGTGCGCTCCGACGTCGGCATCACCGATAGTGTCTCGGTCGTGTCTCGTCGATCGGAGCCCTTCTTGTGGCTCCAGGGCCGCTCGACCGACGAGGGCAAGAGCCTCGTCGCGCAGACAGAAGCGCTGATGCGGCGTCTCGCCGAGGTGCTGGCCACACACGGCTACGAGTTCACCGACGTCGTCAAGTCGACCACGCACTACATCGGCGGGAACACCGCCGAAGAACTCCACGACAACATGTCGGTCCGAAACGCCTACTACCGGTCACCGGGCCCCGCGAGCACAGGCGTCCCAGTGCACGGCTTCGCCGACCCGAGATCCAAGATCGTGGTCGACCTCACGCTCATCAGGAGGTGACAGCGGCCAGGGGCAGTGACTACAGATCCCGAAACAGCCGGCCTCTGCCCCCGCACACGACGCGTCGACGCCTGCGGCGCGCGCCGCCTGCAGCGCCAGCGCGTGATTGCTCGTCACGACGGGCCGACCCAGCGCTGCCTCGACGATTCGCCGCGGATCGACTCGATTCATGTCCGGATCACCCTCCAAGTCGAAGGTCGCAATTCGGTCGAGCGTGAACCCGGCCGCGTCGAACTGGGCCGCAACCATCTCGGTGGTCTCAAGAACATAGGGCACGAGCAGCGAGATTCGCTCGCAACCGAGCCCTCGCAACCCATCGAACGCAGCACCGATGGGCGCAACCACCGGCACCCCGGGTCGGGCGTTGTGGATCTCGCTCGCCACCACCTCCTCACCGATCGCGATCGTCCCCGACGTGCACGAATAGCTGATGGAGTCGAGTGGTTGGCCCGGTACGAGGAGTCGCGCTGCGCCGGCCAGGTCACCCGCCAAGGTGGCGAGCGTCTCTGGCGTCGCCAACGTCGTGAACGGAATCCGGGTCGCGTGAACGCCGACGCCCGAGATGGGTGCGAGGAAGTCGACGAAGTCGGGAAGGCTCGCAGGGTGAACTGGCTTCGATCGAAGGGCCCGATTCGGCCGACCGCGGTCGCTGCAACTAGTCTCCGGCCATGCCTGCGAACAGCTACGACGCGATTGTGATCGGAGCGGGCCACAACGGACTCTGCCTCGCGGCCTACCTGCAACGGGCCGGCCTCTCCACTGCGGTGTTCGAACGCCGCCACGAAGAGGGGGGCGGGATCAACACCGAGGAACCCCTGCTCCCTGGCTACCGGTTCAACCTCCATGCCCAGTACATGGAGTTCTTCGACATCATGCCGATGATCACCGACTTCGGTCTCGAAGATCTCGGCTTGCGGACGGTGATGCCAGAGGCGCAGGCCGGCATCGCCTTCGCCGACGGGCGCCCACCGATCGTGCTGCACCGCCCCGACCTCATCGACCGATCGCACGCGAGCATCGCTCGTTACTCGAAGCGCGACGCCGACATGTACGTCGAGCTCAAGCAGCGGGCTGCCATGCTCGAGCCGGTGCTCGCCTCGGGCCTCTACTCGATCCCGAGCGTTTCGGAGCCCGGCACACAGGAGCTGATGCTCGAGACGGTGTTCGGAGATCTGGGCATCACGGGCAACTTCGCCCTGAAGAGCCCGACGAACGTCATCGACGAGCTGTTCGAGTCCCCCGAGATGCGAGCGCTGCTGTACCGCACCACGGTCGAGTGGGGATACCCGATCGACGAGGCCGGGACCGGCGCCGTCTTCCTCTCGTTCATCTTCTGGACCCTGGCCAACTGGAAGTTGTGCCTCGGCGGCACACACACCCTGGCCAAAGCCATGACCCAGGCCTGCTACCGCGAAGGGGTCGACCTCATCGAGAACACGGCCGTCGAGTCGGTGGTGGTGGAGGACGGCCGCGCCGTCGGGGTGGAGGTCCGCGGCGGCCGGACGGTCCGCGCCGAACGTCTCGTGGCATCCAACGCCGATCTGCGTCAGACGCTCCTGGACCTGGTTGGCCGCGATCACCTCAGTCCTCAGTGGGTCCGGCGGGCCGAGAACTACCGCTACGGTCCCAGTCACGTGCTCGGCACGCCCATGTTCTGCCTTCACGACCCACCTGCCTACACATCTGCGCGCTGGGACCCCGAAATCGACCGTTGTTTCTACACGATGGTCGGGTTCGACGGTCCGGAGGACACGCTTCGCTACATCCGCGACGCCTTCATGGGGCGGCTACCCGCGCCGGCTGCGGGAACCTGGGTCAACAGCCTCTGGGACCGGGCGCAGGCGCCAGCCGGACGTCACGCCGCCACCGGCTGGTACTTCTTCCCGCCGGCAAGCGCGCTGAGCGCCCAGGAGTGGGAGGAGGTCCGGGCCACCTACAACGATCGCTTCCTCGCGAATTGGGCCGCGGCGGCCCCCAACATGACCGCCGACAACGTGATCGCCCACCGGCTCTACACACCGGATCAGATGGAGCGCAAGAACCTCATGCGCGAGGGCGACTTCTCCAACGGTGAGTTCGCCCTCGACCAGCTCGGAGCCAACCGTCCCTTCCCAGAGGCCTCGAACTACCGGACAGAGGTCGAGGGCCTCTATCTCTGCGGACCGTCGTCGTTCCCCGGCGGAGGTGCCCACGCGGCCTGTGGGTACAACGCGTTCAAAGCGGTGGCCGAAGACCTCGCCCTACCCTCTCCGACGGTTCCCGAGAGGGGTTATTGACCATGGCCGACGTATACACACCGGATTGGTACGCGGCGGTGCGCACCGCCATCAACGATGCGGTTTCCGATCTCGCCGACCTGCCCGATGGCGACTGGATGGTCAAGGTCGAGATCGTCGGCGACGGGACCTCCCCCTACGTGGCCGAGGGCGACGAGCGGCACTTCCTGATCCGGATCGACGAGGGTCGCTGCGACTGGTATCGCGAGGTCGACGGCGACGAGGAGGGCGTGCGGTTGAACTACCGATTCCGTGGGTCGGCCAGCACGTTCGACGGGATCGCCGATTCACTCGTCGACCCGATCGACGCGGCGCTGTCCGGAGAGATCAAGGTCAAGGGCGACATGCGTTTGCTCATGCGGCACGCTCGCCACGTCGCCGTACTGCTCGAGGCCTACGCCCAGGGCGTCGACACCACGTGGCCCGAGGGCCGACCCCCCTACGAAGGCGGAGACTGACCGTGCGAAAGGAATACGACGCAATCATCATCGGGGCTGGCCACAACGGCCTGACGCTCGGCGCGTACCTGGCGCGGAGTGGGCTCGACGTCGTCGTGCTCGAACGCCGTCACGAAGAGGGTGGCGGTCTCTGCACAGAGGAGCTCACCCGCGAGGGATTCCTCCACAACGTCCATGCGAACTACCACACGTTCGTCGACCTGGCGCCACCGGTCGCCGATCTCGACGTGCGCGGTCACGGTGTCGAGTACGTACGGCCAGAGGTCCAGATGGCGTCGATCTACGACGACGGCACGGCGTTGCTCATCTACGACGACCTCGACCGGACCTGCGAGTCGATGAGTCGCTTCTCGGCCGAGGACGCCGAGACGTTCCGCCGCCTGTACACCGAGGCCCACGGGTTCGTCGACCTGCTCCTCGGCACCCTCATGTATCGGCCACCGATGTCGGTGAAGGAGCTGACGCGAGCGCTGGCCACGTTCGGGGTCGAGGACAAGACAGAGTTCCTTTCGGTGAAGCTGCGCCGCGAGTCGATCAACGAGTTCCTCGACCAGCACTTCACCGATCCCCGCATCAAGGCTCACCTCGCCTTCCACGGGGCGATCTGCGGCTACACAAACGACGTTTCGGGACTGGCGATCGGCTACCCGCTCCTGGTTGGCAAGATCGACAACTGGCACCTGTGTGTCGGTGGGTCGCATCGGCTCGCCCATGCGTTGTGGCGCGATCTGGCCCAGCACGGCGGCACGATGATCAGCGACGCCGAGGTGTCTCGGATCGTGGTCGACGACGGCCGGGCCGTGGGGGTGAGGCTCTCCTCTGGCGAGGAGCTCACCGCCCGCAAGCTGGTTGCATCAACAGTCGATGTGGAACAGACATTGCTCGAGTTCGTCGAACCCAGCGAGATCCCCGCCGAGCTCCACTCGAAGGTCAGCAACGAGATCCAGCACAAGGACTGGACCTTGTTCTCGGTACACCTCGCCATGGCCGAGGCTCCGCAGTACGAAGCGGCCGCCTTCGAACCCGATGTCGACCGGGCGTGGGTTGTGAACCTGGGCTACGGATCACTCGACGACCTCAACGACGACTGGCGGACCGTCCGCGGAGGGGGCCTGCCCGTTCCGCGACCCAACGCCGCAGTGAACTCGCTCTACGACCCCACCGACGCGCCAGAGGGTTGTTACACCGGGTTGCTCCGTCAGTTCGCCCCGTTCTCACTGGCGGGATCCGGTCCCGGCGGCTGGGAGGGCATCGGCCGGCACTACGGCGAACGCTGCATCGAGGCCTGGCGACGGTTCGCCCCGAACATGAACGACGACGCGATCATCGACTGGGTGCCGTTCACGCCGCTCGAGATCTCTCAGAAGATGAAGAACATGGTCAGGGGCGACTGGATGATGGGCGAGATCACCCTCGACAACATGCTCGACGAACGTCCCCTCCGCGAACTGGGTCAGTACCGGACGCCGATCGAGGGTCTGTACCTCGCCGGCTCGACCCAACACCCCCACGGGTTCATCACTTTCGGTCCCGCCTACAACGCCCTCCAGGAGATCGCGGCCGACCTCGACATCGATCCCTGGTGGCAAAACATCTGAGCGGCTCCCCCATGGGACCCCCAACGATCACTGTCGTCGGTGGTGAGGAAGCATCGGGTTTTGCGTCGATGCTCGCCGAGGTGCTGGCCGCCAACGTGGCGGACTATCGCGGTCGGGCCTGGGCGGCGTCGCGGGCCAGCGGCTCCGTCGTGCTCGCGGCCAGCGATCGCGACGTAGCGGTCACGATCACGTTCGGTCGCAGCGACATCACGATCGCCGACGGCAGCATCCCGGGGATTCCGTTTCTCGCAGGGCCGTGGCTCACCATGGCCGACCTGTGCAGCGGCGAGGTGTCACCGGTGCGCGCCATCGTCCGCCGAGAACTCCACGTCGGACCGACCACGCGTCTCGACACGCTGGCGGCGGCAGGCTTCGTGCTCTCGGTGCCGGCCTCCTACTACGGCAAGAGCAGGGATCGCGGCAAGATCTTGGGCATCGCTGCGGTTGCGACAGGGTTGGTCGCGCTCGTGGTGATCGCCACTCGGGCCGCTCGTCGCTCGAACGGAACTCAGCCATGACCGACGAAAAGGGTCCAATGGCAGATCGAATGAGCTTCTGGACGTAGGGCCCGAAAACGCGCACATGCGCGTTGACCAGGGCCGATGCCCTGCATCCTGGGGGTGTCGGCTCATCATCGCCCCTGATGGGAGAGGGTTCTCGGTCACCTGAGTCAAGCGGGTGCTGCCACTGGTTCTGTGGCTGATCCCTGGCGAAGACCGTGACACCGAGATCCGCGATCTTCGCCACCAGCACATCCCCGACCGCTCCCGATCCACAAGAGCGATAGCCGTGCAAGATCGGCCACCTTTCCCTCCTCGATCGTGAGGGTTGTTGGGCACAAAGCCCCTGTCGGTCACACCAGGTCTGAAGGATCTTGAACAAGGAAAAGGACGTCTCGGTGTCTTACGTCAGAAGGAGCATGTCATGAGACCCAAATCGACTACACGGCGGTTCATCGTCGTAGCCATCATCGCAGCGGTTGCTCTACTAGCCGCGGCGTGTACGAGTAGTGACGACGAGTCGGACTCGTCGTCCGCCGGCCTAGGGGCCGACGAGATCGCCGAGGCTCGCGGTTTGAGCCCAGATGACGTGACCGCGGCTCTGAAGACATACCAACCGTCGGGAGTCACCGACGAGTACATCATGTTCTCCTCCGGCGGTCACGGCGGCCAGGTGCTGGTGATCGGCATGCCATCGATGCGTCTGTTGCGCGTGATCGGTGTCTTCACCCCCGAGCCCTGGCAGGGCTGGGGCTACGGCGAGACGGGTCAAGAGGAGATCTTCGCCGCCGGCTCAGCCGGCATCGACGGTGAGCCCCTCACATGGGGAGACACCCACCACCCGGCACTGTCTGAGACGGCAGGTGACTACGACGGTGAGTTCCTCTTCATCAACGACAAGGCGAACGCTCGCCTTGCCACCATCGACCTGCGCGACTTCGAGACGAAGCAGATCGTGAACAACCCGATCGCCGTCAACGACCACGGCGGTGCCATGGTCACGCCCGACAGCGAGTGGGTGATCGAGGGCGGTCAGTACGCAGCCCCACTGGGCGGCGAGTACGCCGATCTCGACTCTTACGAGTCCGACTACCGCGGCATGGTGACCCTGTGGAAGTTCGACCGCGACAGCGGCCGTATCGACCCCGACGCGTCCTTCGCAATGGAGCTGCCGCCGTACTGGCAGGATCTCTGCGATGCTGGCAAGTTGGTGTCGGAGGGTTGGATCTTCTGCAACTCGTTCAACGTCGAGATGGCCACTGGCCTCGATCCCGACGACCCCGAGAACACCGAGGTGTTCGAAGCCGGTGTGAGCGCCGGCGAGAACGACTACATGCACGTCATCAACCTCGAGGCGGCCGTGGCGGTCGCTGCGAACGGCGGAACCACCGACATCAACGGCTTCCCGGTGATCATGCTGGACACGGCGGTCGAGGAAGAGCTGCTGTACTTCCTCCCGGAGCCCAAGAGCCCCCACGGTGTCGACGTCACACCCGGCGGCGAGTACATGGTCGTCTCCGGCAAGCTCGATCCTCATGTCACGGTCTATTCGTTCGAGAAGGTGATGGCCGCAATCGCCGCCGGTGGATATGAGACCGACGACTACGGCGTGCCGGTTCTGGCTTTCGACGATGTTGTCGAGGCGCAGGTCGAGCTCGGTCTCGGCCCGCTCCACACCCAGTTCGACGACCAGGGCTACGCCTACACAAGCCTGTTCCTCGACTCGGCAGTGGCGCGGTGGAGCCTGGGCGCGCCGTACAACGATGACGGCTGGAAGCTCGAGGGCACCATCGGGGTCCACTACAACATCGGTCACCTGGCCGCAGCCGAGGGCGACACTGTCAGCCCTGACGGTGGCTACCTCGTGGCCCTGAACAAGTGGGCAATCGATCGGTTTGCACCGACAGGTCCGCTGCTTCCGCAGAACTTCCAGCTGATCGACATCGACGGGCAAGGCCCGGACATGCAGCTGCTGTACGACATGCCCATCGGCATCGGTGAACCTCACTACGCCCAGATCATCAAGGCGGACAAGCTCGATCCATGGGACGTCTATCCCGAGGTTGGCTGGGATCCTGTGGCGATGGCGGTCGATCCCGACGCACCCAAGGTGGGTGAAGAGGGAGTGATCCGTGACGGGAACAACGTCACCATCAACATGACGTTGGTGCGGAGCCACTTCACGCCGGAGCGCGTAGAGATCAAGCAGGGTGACCATGTCACCTGGAACCTCACGAACGTCGAGCAGTCACTCGACGCGACACACGGGTTCAGCGTGCCTGGCTACAACATCAACCTGAGTCTGGAAGCGGGCGAGACGGCCACGGTCGAGTTCGACGCGACGAGCAGTGGTGTATTCAGCTACTACTGCTCCGAGTTCTGCTCGGCACTCCACCTCGAGATGGTCGGGTATCTACTGATTGCGCCGGAAGACGGCTGAGGAAATGGTTGACGAGGTAGAGAATGGAGGCTGCTGTGAACACCGATGAGCAGTTCGATCGGCCTGGGGTGCAAACCCCGGAGTCGGCTAGGCAACGAGCCCAAAAGCGTGCGAAGCAACTGTTCGCAGCGGCGGCTCTGGCTCTGGCAGCCTCCATCCTCTTCCCGTACTGGCATCTGAAACTGACCGCACCACAGTTCCCAAGCGGGCTTAATGTCAGCGCCTATGTGAACCGTCTCGCGGGCGACGTCCAGGAACTCGAGGGGCTGAACCACTATGTCGGCCTCCCATCGTTCGACGATGGAGCGACGCTGGAACGAGCGGTGTCGATCTTCGGAATCCTCATGCTTGCAGCGCTGCTGTTCGCCAGCTGGTTCATCCATTCGAGGAAGGTGCTGCTCGTCGCCCTGCCCACCCTCGTGTTCCCGATCGTCTTCGTCATCGATCTGCAGTACTGGTTGTGGAACTACGGTCACAGTCTCGACCCGAGGGCCCCCTTGTCGGGTGCCGTCGGGGAGTTCACGCCGCCGGTCTTCGGGCCGGGGAAGATAGCCCAGTTCGAAACGGCGGCGTGGCCGGGCGTGGGCCTCATGCTCTCCGTGGTGGCGGTTGGTTTCGTCGGCGCAGGGCTCTGGTTCCACCGAAAGGCATACAAACCGGCCGAAGAGGCCGGGGCTGCATGATCCGGCTGTGGTTCGCGGGGCTCATTGTCGGCCTCGTGGCCCTTGTTGTGCCCACCGCGGAGGCGGCGGAGGGTGTGCCGCTTCAAGACATCGTCGACGCCACCCCATCGGGCGGCGTCGTCACCCTCGATGCCGCGGTGTACACGGGTCCTGTGACGATCGACAAGCCCGTGACCTTGCGAGGAGTCGAGGGAACGGTCATCGACGGCGAGGGAATCGGTAACGTCATCGAAGTGAATGCATCCGGCGTCACAATCGAGGGCGTCGTGATTCGCAACAGCGGGGACCGGCTCGACAAGGAACATGCGGGGGTTTCCGCCGACGACGCCGACGGCCTGCGGGTGGTCGACAACGTGTTCGAGGACGTCCTCTTTGGGATGTTCATCCGGAGCTCCAGGGACGTGGCCGTCGTCGGCAACGTCATCGGCAGCAAGGACCTGTTCGTCGCCCGGCGCGGTGACGGCATTCGCCTCTGGCAGAGCTCTGGGGCCTTGATCGAAGGCAACGAGATCGGCGACGGCCGCGACACCGTGTTCTGGTTCACCGACGACATCACGGTCCGCGACAACTCCATTTCGAATGGACGGTACGGCCTGCACTTCATGTACTCCGACAACGCCGTGGTCGAGGGGAATCTGATTACGGACAACTCCGTCGGTGCGTTTCTCATGTACAGCACCAACTTGACGGTGCGAAGGAACACCGTGGTCGATAGCCGGGGACCGAGCGGATACGGGCTCGGGCTCAAGGACATGGACGGTGTCGAAGTATCCGGCAACCGGTTCGAGGGCAATCGCATCGGGCTGTACCTCGACAACTCGCCGAGTCGGGTCGACATGAACCACACCGTCCTCAACAATGTCTTCGCGTTCAACGACACAGGGGTCATGTTCCGGCCCTCGGTCAAGCGCAACTCGTTCTCCGAGAACGCCTTCATCGACAACACCGAACACGTGTCCATCGACGGAGGCGGACAGATCGACGAGAACGTGTGGACAATCGCCGGTATAGGCAATCACTGGAGTGACTATGCGGGCTACGACGCCGATGACGACGGTGTCGGCGATCTGCCCTACCGACTCGACGATCTCTTCTCCGACCTCACCGACCGCCACCCCGAGCTGCGCTTCCTGTTGGGCACGCCGGCGGCCCGAGCCATCGACATGGCCGGTGAGGCCTTTCCAAATCTGCGGCCTGAGCCTAAGCTGATCGACACAGCCCCCCTGGTTTCGACTCCCGACTTCCCCGAAGCTCCGTCGGCAAGAGGAGAACCCTCCCGCCTCACCGTTCTCGCCGCCTCGGCGATCCTGCTCCTGGTGGCCGGGGCCATCGTGGCCGCTGCACGACCGCGAGGCATCGGAAGGGTCGCATGATCACCATCGAGAACCTGGTGAAACACTACGGCCGCACAGCCGTACTCGACGGGGTCGACATCGAGATCGCGGACGGTGAGTCCGTCGGCCTGTGGGGCCCCAACGGGGCGGGCAAGACCACGATCATGCGCTGCATTCTCGGCCTGGTCCGCTACGAGGGCTCGATCCGTGTGCACGGCATCGATGCGAAACGTCGGCCCAAAGCCACGCGTCGCTTGATCGGCACTGTTCCCCAGGAGCTGGGCTTCTACGACGACCTTACGATCCGCGAGACCCTCCAACTCACCCGCCGGCTCCGCCGTGCGCCCGCGGAGAGGCTCCCTCTGGTGATCGAGCAGGTCGGGCTCGAGCAGCACGCTGCCAAGCGGGTCCGCGAGCTGTCCGGTGGAATGAAGCAGCGGCTTGCCCTCGCCCTCGCCCTGCTGGACGATCCACCGGTGCTGCTGCTGGACGAACCCACCTCGAGCCTCGACCTGGCGTCTCGCGAGCTGATGGTCCGACAGCTTGAGGACCTCCGAGGCGAGGGCCGGGTCCTCCTGTTGTGCTCGCACAACCTCGAGGAGCTCGCCATGCTCGTCGACAGAGTGGTCGCCCTCGACAACGGGCGGGTCGTGGAGGAGTGCCCTCCATCACAGCTCGCCGACCGGCTCGGGCTCAGCTCCTGGCTACACCTGTCGGTTGCAGGAGGCGACGAAGCCCGTGCCCATGAGCTGCTCGCAGCGAAGGGCTTCAATGCACGGCTGAACGGGCACGGCGTACTCGTAGAGGTCTCGGCCCAGCGCAAGGCGGTCGCGCTCGGCCACCTGAGCGAATCGGGTGTCGAGGTACTCGACTTCGAGGTGTGGAGACGATGAGCGAAGTAGATACGGGAGTCGAGGAGCAGGTGGGCGGCGAGGGAGTGGAGTTCCGGCTCATCCGCGTGATCGTCGTGAAAGTTCTGCAGGAGTCACTTCGCGACCGCTGGTTCTGGCTGTACACGATCGGTTTCGCCGCGCTGGCCGCCTCGCTGACCCTCGTGGCCATCCCTGATTCGTCCGTGGTCCTGAGCGGCGGGTTCGGCCGGACCGGGGCCGCGCTCGTCGCTCTAGTGCAACTCGTCGTGGTACTCATGGCGATCAGCCTCGGGGCGAGGGTGCTCCCTTCGGAGAGGGAGTCCGGGTCGCTCGCGTTCGTTCTCAGCCAACCGATCGGTCGCACGGAGGTCTTGCTCGGAACGTTCGTTGGCCTCGGAGGGGCCCTCCTCGCGGCCCTCGCGGCAGGCTTCGGCGTTGCGGGTGTGCTCAGCACCCTGCGGGATGCCTCCGTCAGCGCATCGGTGCTGATCCGCTTGACCGGGCTGTCATGGCTGCTCTCGCTGTGCGCCGTCGCGATCGGGCTGGTCATCGGTGTCAGCCAACGCAAGGTGGGGGCGGCGACCAGCACCGCACTTTTTGTGTGGTTCGTGCTGGTCTTCCTCGGCGATCTGGGCATCATGGGTTCGGTCTTGGCGTCCCGTCTACCGGTGGAGTCCTTGTTCTTGGCGGCGGTCCTCAACCCCGTCGAAGCCTTCCGCGTGGCGGCAATCGTTGCCCTGGACGGCTCGCTCGACGCCCTGGGGCCCGCGGGAACCTACGCCGTTGACACCTACGGCGATCGCGTGGGCCTGATTGGTGTTGGTGTACTTGTGGCGTGGGTAGTCGCACCGCTGACTCTCGCGTGGCTGGTTTTCAGGAGAGGAGCGGACCTATGACAACAAGAAACCATCGAGGGATCAGGTGGCATCTTTTTCTGGTGGCGATGGTGATCCTCGCCGGAGCATGCGGTTCCGACGATGGGGACTCGGGGGCCCCCGAGATCGTCGAAGGACGTACGATGTGCGACGAATGCGGCATGCTCATCGACGACGTTCGATTCGCAGCGAGCTATCGCACCCCAGACGGGCAGGAGCGGCGTTTCGACGACATCGGGGGGATGCTCACCCAGGGCCAACGCAACGGCCTTCTCGAAACGGCTGAAATCTGGGTCCACGACTACGAGTCCGGTGAACCTCTGGCCGTGGCCGAGGCGACCTTCGTCATATCCGATGACATCATGACACCGATGGGCTGGGGCATCCTCGCATTCCGCTCGGCAGACGAGGCCCATCGACAGGCCGACACACACGGCACCAGCGTGCTCAGCTGGTCCGATCTGTTGCACGCAGTGGCCGAGGGCGAGCTGGTCCTTCCCGGCCTCCACGAATAGAACGAGTCCCCTCGAAAGGGAAACCAATGAAGGCAAACAGAACGATCGCGCTCCTCCTAGCGGTGTTGGCACTCGTGGCCAGCGCGTGCGGCGGGGGCGACGACGGCACAGACGAAGGCGAGCCGGCCACGACGTCCAGCGCGGAAACAGACTCCACCTCGGAGGAGGCAACCGCGTCGGTCGAAGCGGGCCAGGAGCTGTACGTCGCCTCCTGCCAGTCGTGTCACGGAGCCGACGGGACCATTGGTCCCGAGCTGCCGGGAGCCGACGGTGGTTTCGTCGCCTCGACGTCACCAGAGGAACTCGCGGCCTTTATCAAGGCTGGTCGCCTCAGCTCGGATCCGGACAACACCACTGGCCTGGACATGCCCGTCAAGGGCGGGAACCCAGCCCTGGGCGACGACGACATCAACAACATCGTCGCCTACCTGAAGAGCATCAGCTGACAAAACGGTCGATCTTGGCCCGACTCTCATCGTGGTGATCCGTGCGGCCGCGGGACTCGTCGAGCGTGGGATCGCTCGATCAACGGGGTCGTATCGCAGCCAGCCATCGCTGGGCGATCTCGATGGCACCGGACCGATTCGGATGCCAGGGGTCCCCAAGATGCCCGTCGTCGAACCCGGTGTTCATGTCGACTATGAGAATCGGTGAAGCCGACGATGTCTCGGTGCTCGCCAGCACCGCCAGCTCTGCGTTCAGGCTGCGGACATAGTCGTTCTGTGGGCCGAACTCGCTGATCATGGGGATGATCTGAGCGATGAAGATCTGTACATCGGGATTGGCCTCACGCAGTTCCGACACGATGGTGCGCATGGCCGCCAGGCTCGTGGGGATGATGCTGTCGATCTCGTCGATCGGCAGACCCTCGTAGTCGTTGGTTCCCAGATGGATCAGCGCCATGTCGGGTGTCTCGATGTTCGCCATGATCATCGGCATCCGATCGGCGACCGCCTGTGTCGTGAGGTCGGGATGACCGTCGTGATCGGAGTCGAACGTTTGGCCGCGGTACGAGGGATACTCATCGGCGATCACCTCAGGAGGATCGCCGAGGGACCCTACGAAGTCGAACCGCACGTCGGAATCGACCATCAGCTTGAACAGCTCGTAGCGGTACCCGCCCTCCGTGATGGAGTCCCCGATCAGATGAATCCGGGTCACTGCGTTGTCATCGGCGGTAGTGGTCGTGGCGGAGTTCCCCACGAGCGGATCGCCCCGATCCTCCGCGTCTGAGGTTGCGGAGCCGGTAGTGGCCTGGGAGGTTGGTGTCGCTGTGACCGGATCGGCTCCGGGACGTGTGCTGAGTTGGTCGCCGCAAGCGCTCAAGGCGATGGCGCCCAGGGTGAGCTGGACAGCCAGAAGAAATGCACGTCGTCGCGTGTTCATGCCGATCGCCCGTCGATCACGAGTTCCGCTGTGGCGGCATCGAATGGCACCCAGACGACCAGGGTCCGTTCCCCTCGGTTGAAGTGGAGACCGCTCAAGGCGGGAACTGAAGCCCCGTCGACTGTGACGGTGGGTGTCGCGCTCCCGGTCCAACCGCGCACCACGATCCCGGGATTGTGGATAGTGGTGGATCCCGACAAGGTGAACGACAGCGTGGTTGCGGCCCCGCTGAAGTGGTAGGCGTGCTCACCTCGCTCGAAACCCTCCGACGGGAGCGATGAGGCGATCACATCCGGTGGATCGTTCCAGCCGTTGACCATCGGGAGCGCTGCTTCGGGCGACCGGGAGAACCCGTACAGCATCGACTTCTGAGCAGCGTCAACCTCGATGCCGGCGAAGCCCTCGGAGTGGCTGAGCCGATCGTTGAAGAACGCCCCTCGGCCGTCGTTTGGCGCCTGGGCGACCGGCCAGTGGTTGCCCAATCCCAGCGGACTGACCGAGAAGAAGTAGTCCTCGGGAACCTCCGGCTCGAACGGGGCCCAGTCGCCGGCGAGCAGATCTTCGTGATAGACGACTTCGCTCCCGCCGGTGACGCCACGGTAGAGGCGGTACTCAGACCGAGTATTGGTCCAGATGACAGCGGCACCGGAAAGAAAGGCACTCGAATCGGTCGGCTCGACAACATCGAGGTCGCCGCGCTTTCCGTCAGCGGTCATCACCGACGCCACAACGGGGTTGTAGATCTCGGACCAGTCGGCTCCTGGAGGTGTGAGGACGTAGGTACCCTGCCATCCGGCCGGCGGGCCGCCTTCCTGGGAACCGAACCAGTCGTCGACGAACCGCACCGTGGTTCCATCCGGATAGATCGTGTAGTACTCATCGACCCAGCCGAGCTCGCCCGCTGTCTCGAACAGCCGATAGCTGACGGCGACCGGCGCATAACGCCAGTGGACCACGATACGAGCATCGGTTGCCTCGACGACCCGAGCGTGGGCGTAGCGCACCTGCTTGTCTCCCATGTGCTCGACGAGCCCCTGACTATCCCCAAACTCCATGCTCTGGTCGTGGGCCCACACACCGTTGCCCGAGACCCAGGCGGGGCCGTAGGTCATCCCCTTCCAGAACACCACGCTCGTCGGAAGCGAATCGAAGGACACAACAACGTCGTCGTAGCCGCTGTCGTGGAACAGCTGGTCCCAGAGGGGGTGGTAGTCGAGGGTCGCTCGTATTGCCGCGAAGCCAGTGCCCGAGAGATCCGGCAACTCCCTGGAAGCCAAGACCGGAGCGTTTGCCGCACCCGGGCGGGAGGCAGCCGCGCGTACCTCTGCAGCGGAAAGGCCACGATCGTAGAGGCGGACCTCATCGATCAACCCTTCGATCCCGAAGAGGCTCCGGGCGAAGGCCTCGGTATGCATCTCCGAACCCCCGACATTCCAGACCGGATCACGATTGAGCCCGATCACGAAGTCTCGTGTCGCTGCCGACCGAAGAGGACCGGACACCGGCTGCACGGCGACCTCGATACCGTCGACGTAGAGAGCCAATCGACCCGCCGAGGCATCGTAGACACCGGCGAGGTGATGCCACTCGTGGAGCGACAGGGTCGCCGGGCCACCCACCGCCGTCCAGGACCCGCCGAAATTGCCAAGCATCTGTGGCTTCCCGAGTGCGTCGACTGCGAGTAGGTAGCCCAGCCCACCCGCTGTCACCGGTCGGGCCTGGGGCATGCCCGAGATCGGATCCACACTGTCGTAGACGCCCACCGTCTCACCGCCTTCCTCATCCCCTTCGTCCTCGTCCTCGTCGCCTTCTTCTTCTTCGTCGCCTTCCTCGAGTTCTTCGCCTTCGTCTTCTTCGTCGCCTTCCTCGAGTTCTTCGCCTTCGTCGATGATCTCGAGGAGCGGGTCCGGTGTGAAGGCATCGTTCCCATCGGTGGTCGCCTGGCCCGCTACCTGAACGGTGCCGAACGGGTACGCGGCGAGCGACACCCACGCTTCGACGGAGAACGAGTCGCCTGGCACTGGGGTTTGGGAGGCAGGCAACGCCACCTCGGTCGTGTAGCCGTCGAAGGCCAGCGCTGTCCCCGATACCCCAGGCATCCAGTTCGGAAAGCGACCACCGACAACACCTTCTGCGCCAGACGCTGCTTCGAGAGCGATCCGGGCCACCGAATCGATCCCGTCGTCCAGACGAACGTCGATCACCGGGTTCGTCACGGGGTGGGCGTCGAGAGCGGACGGCAACGTATCCGGTGACGTCAGTCCAGCAGCCACACCGGTCAAAGCGCCCGCAGCAAGCCCGCTGGCATCGAGGGTCAGGTCCTGCTGCAGATTGTGCTCGACATCGGCTGACCGCTCCAGCGTGTCGGCGCCGATGTGGACCGTCCGAGCAACGGCGCCGTCAGACTGGATGGAGAAGAGTTCGTGCACGACCCCGCTCGGGGTTGGATCACAGAAGTCCGGCACATAGCGCCAATGCACGACGATCTCCGATGCACCAGCCTCCACAACCCGCGCGTAGCTGTACCGGTTGAGGCGATCCGGCCAATGGGCATCCCCATCACCAACGTGGGCTACAACCTCTGGCAACACAGAAGTGGACCCGGCGAGCGGCACCCACACCGGTCGATAGCTGGTCCTCCGAGCGAATTCGAGCCTCCCGAGGTCCGGCAGATTGACCACGACGTCCGCCAATTCCCCGGAGATGGGGTGCATCGACTCCTGGCGTGGATCCACGGCACGGTCGGCGTAGGGAAGCCTGGTGTGGAAGGCCACGAACTCGCCCATGGGCGGCGGTTCCGCGCCGACCTCCCGAGCGTCATGAGCGTCGTAGACCAGCTCCTCGCTGTCCACCGGGTTGGCCGGAGGTTCACTCGGGGCCAGGCATTCGTCACGGGCCGATACATCCCCGACCGCACTGGACTGGGTTCCCGAATCGCCCCCGATGACGGAACCGGACGGGTCAGAAGCTCGGGTGCTGTCGCCGCGATCGTCGTCACGCGACTCCGACGCCTGACTACACGCCGCCAACAAAAGCGTCAACGCCACGATCGCCGTTGTGGCTCTTTGCCATCTCATCTGCAAGCTCCTCGATCCGGTGACCTCCAGCGTAAGAAACCTCGAATTAAGGACCAATGAGAAGACCCATGGAAGCAGTCGCGTCCGAGCTCTTCACAGGTGACCCTGCCTTCCAACGACAGGCTCTCCGGGCGCCACAAGAAGTTGGGTTTGCCCAGCGAATCTGCTGAGAGTTGAGACCTGGTTCGTTTGCGAACTTATGGTGGTGCAATGAAGGTACGACCAACCTCTGAGGTGTCTCGGGTTCTCGTGATCGGAACCTGCGATACCAAGTCTCCCGAGATCGACTACATGGTTCAGTGTGTGCGGGCGCTCGGCGCTGAACCGATGGTCATGGACGTCGGCGTGCTCGGTGAGGCACCGATACCGACGGACGTGTCGAAGCACGATGTGGCAGCGGCGGCCGGAACCACCAATGCGGAGATCATCGCTCTCGGCGACGAGAATCACGCAATGGCAGCGACAGCCCGAGGGGCAGGAGCCCTGGCGCGTCAGCTCGTCGATGACGGCCGAGTCGACGGTGTCGTGATCCTCGGGGGGACCATGGGAACCGACCTGGCACTCGACGTCGCCAGTGTCGTGCCTTTTGGTATCCCGAAAGTGGTTCTGTCGACGGTGGCGTTCTCGCCTCTGATCCCGTCTGATCGTGTCCCGACCGATCTCATCATGGTGCTGTGGGCAGGTGGTCTCTATGGCCTGAACGAGATGTCAAAGGTGTCGATCAGGCAGGCCGTAGGAGCGGCTGTGGGGGCCGGCAGGTTCGAGGCCTCGGACACGGTGGACAGGCCGATCGTCGCCATCTCCTCACTCGGAACGACCGCACTGCGCTACATCGTCGATCTCGTGCCCGCTCTGGAGGCACGCGGTTTTGAGGCAGCCGTGTTCCACAGCACAGGCATGGGTGGCCGGGCGCTCGCACAGATGGCGCAACAAGGCCGGTTGGCCGCCGTCTTCGACCTCTGTCTGCAGGAGGTCGCCAACGACTTCTTCGGCTCGCAGGTCGTGTCGGGGCCGGGCCGGCTTTCAGCGCCGGGTGTGCCACGCCTGATCGGTCCCGGGGGTGTCGACATGATCGATGCCGTCGCCCATCAACCGATTCCCTCTCCGATCGCCGGATACGAGTTCCACCAGCACAACCGCCTCATCACGAGCGCCAAAGCAAGCGTCGATGACCGGCGGCGCGTGGCCGAACACATCGCTGGACTTCTGGCAGAGTCGGACGCTCCGACGGCGTTCCTGCTGCCGCGCCGCGGTGTGGGCGAGTGGGATCGTCCCGGCGGCCCGCTGCACGAACCGGAGGCCATCGCAGCCTTGGCCGAGGCGCTCGCGGTGCACATAGGTCCTCCGGTGGAACTCATCGATCTCGACTGCCACATCAACGATCCTTTGTACACACAGACCGCGATGGAAGTGTTCGACGCGTGGCTCGAATCGGGTGTGGTGGCGGTCCCCTCCCATGGTTGAGGCGCTCGTGCTCGACTTCGGTGGCGTCGTCACAAAGACACTGTTCGAAACCCACGCGCTCACCGAGCAGGCACTCGGCTTGGCCGCCGGGACCTTGACCTGGAGGGGGCCTTTCGATCCGGAGTCGGATCCCGAGTGGCGGGCGATGCAGGCCGGCGAGATGACCGAGCGGGACTACTGGATGCTCCGAACACGCGAAACCGGGCAGCTCATCGGAGAGGACTGGACGATGATGTCGGACCTTCTGCAGGCCGCCCGCTCGGGAGCGGTCGACGACTTCCTCCGCCCCGAAGCGCTACGTGCAATCGACCGCTGGGCCGATCGGGGTCGACCCGTAGCGATCCTGTCCAATGAACTCGACCTCTTCTACGGCCCAAGGTTTCGAGCGAGCCTGCCGTTTCTCGACCGAATCACCTGCATCGTCGATGGCACCTACACCGAAATCCTGAAGCCTGACCCGCGTGCTTACGAACTCGTGTGCAGCGCTCTCGGCCTGCCGCCGGCTGCATGCCTGATGGTCGACGACCAGATGCGGAACATCGCGGGAGCAACGAAGGCCAACATGCAGACGGTTTGGTTCGACGTGACAGATCCGACCGCCGGTTTCGATCGTGTCATCTCACTGCTGGAGGGACCACACCCATGAACACACCCAACGATGAACGAAGCTCCCCCCGGCCGGGCCCGTTGTGGCAGCCCATGACCCACCCCGGTGAGGCCATTCAACACCCTCCCCGCACGATCGTTGCTGGCGAGGGCGTCCATGTCACCGATGCTGAGGGGCGCCGCTATCTGGATGCCCTCGCCGGTGGGTTGTGGAACGTCAACCTGGGGTTCTCGTGCGAACCGGTCAAGCGGGCGATCGCCAACCAGCTCGATGTGTTGCCGTACTACTCGGCGTTTCGCGGCACTGTCGCCGCCCCAGCCGTGGAACTCGCTGAACGGATCATCGAATGGACTTCACCGGAGGGCATGGGCCGGGTGTTCTTCACGTCCGGTGGCTCAGACAGCGTCGAGACCGCGCTCCGACTGGCGCGTCAGTACCACAAGCTGCGAGGCCGGCCCGGTCGCGTGAAGTTCCTCAGCCTCACCGGTTCCTACCATGGGACACACTTCGGAGGCGCATCTGTGACCGGCAATGCGCGGTTCCGGACTCCCTATGAACCCCTGCTGCCGGGCACGTTCCACATCCCTGGACCGAACACCTACCGCAACGACTTCGACGAGGCCGATCCGGCCCGGCTGGCGGCACGCTGCCTGACGGCTCTCGAAAGCCAGATCGTGTTTCAGGGGCCCCAAACCGTTGCCGCCTTCATCATGGAACCGATACAAGGCGCTGGCGGCGTCTACGTGCCCCACGAGTCCTTCATGCCCGGCGTGCGCGATATCTGCAGCCGACATGGCGTGTTGCTCATCGCCGATGAAGTGATCACCGGATTCGGGCGCTCCGGGGCGTGGTTCGGGTCGCGCCTCTGGGGCGTTCAGCCCGACATGATGACTATCGCCAAGGCCCTGACCACCGGCTATTTCCCCCTCGGGGCAACCTTGATCTCCCACGAGGTCGCCGAGGAGTTCGAGTCCAACGACGACGGTCTCGGCGCCGTCATGCACGGCTACACCTACTCCGGTCATCCCGTCGGTGCCGCAGCAGGCCTTGCCACGTTGGAAGAAACCGCGCGGCTGGGAGTTGTCGACAATGCCGCGAGCCGCGGCTCTCAGCTGTTCGAGGGTGTCACAGGTCTCGCCGACCGTTTCGACGTGGTCGGCGATGTGCGCGGTGGCCACGGTCTTGCGATCGCTCTCGAACTGGTCTCGGATCGACCGGCCAAGACCCCGCTCGACGGCACCACGATGGCGAGGATTCATGAGGCGGTCTTCGACGCGGGTGTGGCGGTGCGGCTCAGCGGCAACAAGATCATCCTCTCGCCTGCACTGATCATCGGGCCAGATCACGTGGCGCGGATCGTCGATGCGCTCGCCGCCGGACTCGAATCTGTGTGACGGCCTCACTCGCCGCGACAGAGATTCCGCACCCCACACGTTGCGGCACCACATGGAGGACTCGCTCCGCACGCAGAACACGCGACCAACCGGGCTTGGCCGTGTGGAGCCGGAATACGGTGGCTTCAGACCGAGGCGACCATCGCGCTGCGATGAAGCCGGTGGGAGAAGCCCCGGACGCGACGTTCGTCGAGGGGTGAACCGTCGTCGTAGAAGAAGAAGAGCGGGATGTCCCTGCGGTACCGCAACAGGGCCTCGGAGATGAGGCTGCTGTCGCAACCCCAGCAGCTGGTGAGGGCCATGCCGTCGTAGGTCCCCGTCTCCCAGTGTCGCAACACGCTGCCGATCTCAAAAGCGGTCGGACCGTAGGTCGTGGGATCGATCAGCTCCTCGGCCTTGATGGCCGACGCCTCGACGGCTGGGGCTGGGATCCAGGGATGCAGGTCCGCGACCGCAGCGTGGAGCCGAGCGCGCAACTGCGCTTGCATATCGACCAGGGGCGCGACCAACTCGATCGTCGCCCGTCGACCAAAGAGGAGATGTGGGTGCCGTCTCCCGAGATACTCGAAGAAGTCCGTCATTGGCTCGACGGTGAGTCGAAGACCATGTTCACTCATGCGAAGGAACAGGCCGGCGCTGGCTGCGTCGTTGCCCTTGGTGAGCGCATCGCCGGATACGAAGACGTTCCGCAGGGTCCGTCCACCCGGCCAGGCGGCTTCGAGCTCGGCGTAGCCCTCGGCGGTGTGACGCAAGAGAGCGCTCGCCTCGACGATCTTGCGCTCGAGTTCGTCCCCGGCCTGGTCGATATTGTCCATCGGGACCTCGATGATCTCGATCAGGCGCTCCGCGGCCCTCTCGAACATCGTGCGCGACCGGCCGGGTTCGGACTGCACGGGCAGGTGGTAGACGTAGAGCTGGCGGAGGATGTCGAGCGAGCTGAGCCCCAACCAGATCAGGACGGCCATGGTGGGCTCGCTCCCGAACTTCAGGCTACCGACGCTGACCTCGGCGCTGAGTCCCATCCTCTCGATCGTGATGCGATCCTTGACGTCATAAACACCTCCCCGGCACATACGCCCGGTGAGCTGCAACAGCTCGGTCTTCCTGTCCGGCGGATTCGTCTCCAGGTACGATCTGAAAGCACCCCAGATCTGCTGGTAGGACATGCACTCCTTGCCCGAACAGTCCGACTTCCCGCATCGCAGCGTGGCTTCGGTGATCTCCGGCGCGGCGACGGCGTCGAAGCCATAGGCGCGATATGCCGCGGCGAACGCAGGCCCCAGGTAGTCCGACGCTGCCATGACGACATAGTGAGCCTCGGGGTCCATGTAGGCACCTCGCTGCCCCGAAGGACTCACGTGAGAGATCGCCACCTCATTGTCGGGCACAGCCCACCGGTCGCCCTCGGCAATGAACTGCTCCACCGATTGCAGGAAGGCCTGGATGCGCGTGACGAACCCCGCCTCGCCGCCGTGACCATCGCTCTCGAGGATCGTGTGGGGATGGCCCTGCATCAACGACTGGAAGATCTGCTCGACGAAGGAGCTCGGCCCGCACCCGAATGAGGCCAAGAAGACCGGGAAGACATCGCCCAGCTCACGTGCGAATGCAGCGGCCCGGAGCGCTCGGTTGTCGTCTCCCCAGTAGGCCTTCCACATGGTGGGTGTGTCGGGGTGAACCTCGAAGCAGTCGACGGGAATCGCCATTGCACCGTTGCGCCGCACGAGGTGGGGGATGTTGGCGTTGATCGCCCGGTCGTTGATCACGTGCAAATGCCCGACGAGCAACACCGCCGGAAGGTCGTTCGCTCTGGCGTAGTCGAGCGCCTCGCGCCCGATCTCCATCAGCCCATCCTCGTATCGAAGCTGGGCGGCAGCCGCCGCCTTGACGGCCGGGGCGACCTTGTCCGGATCGACACCTAGCCGGCCCGCGACAATGATCATCTCCTCCACAAGCTCATCGGTGTCGAGCCCGTCGCCAAACGAGAGTCGTGGACGAATTACCTTCGCGCCCCGCGCTCGAGCCAACAGCGACTGCTCGATCATGTCGGGCATGGCCTGCTCGGTCAAGCACGTCTGGCCACCTTGACCGTGGACGTCGGAGATCCGGAAGATCTTCGGGAACAACAACACGCCGTCATCGAGATCGCAGACCGCGTGAGCGATCTTCACCGGGCCGCAGGAATCGAAGCTGTTGCAGAGCTGCTCGCCGGCGGCCAGCGAGTCGCCGGCCGAGCGAAGCAGCTCGACCGAGAACCCGATCTCGCTGGCGAACGTGGCCAGCCAGGGGATGTGACCTGCCAACGCGCCGAGAGCGGGGACCGCCAGCGTTGGCAAGTCGTCGCGTTCGACGATGAAACTGTCGATGAGGGCTTCGCGCCGTTCGAAGGGATTGGGTGCGTCCTTCGCCAGCTTCGGTTGGGTCGCGGTGGAGACCTCGAACTTCGGGCACGCCCCACCCGACAGGGCCTTGCGAGTCTCATCACCGACCCTGATCGTGGTGCGCTCGATCGGGCACAAGGTCTGGCATCTCGAGTCGCGACAACGGAACTCGGATCGTTCGGTGATCTCCGCCTCTTCCAAACCCGACAGGTCCAGCACCGGGCTTGTACCGAGTGCATCGCCACCGATCTCATCTATTGCACACAGCCCGATGCCCCACGCGCCCATCGCTCCCGGATTGGGAGGCACGACGATCTCGCGTCCGGTGACAGAGGCAAGGGTCCACGCCAGCGAGGGATTGCTGGCCGGCTTGCCTTGGAAAAAGATCCGTTCCCCCGGCGTGCGCTGGCCCATCACCCGATTGAGGTAGTTGTGGATGATCGAGTACTGGAAACCGGCGAAGATGTCGTCACGCCCGAAGCCTTCGTTGGCAGCCTGGGAAGCGGCTTCTGCCACAAATACCGTGCACAACATCCCCAGATCGGGCGGGCGTTCGGCCCTTGATGCGAGCTCGACGAAGTCCTCTATGTCCTCGATGTCATAGATCGTGGCCTGTTCCTCGAGAAAGGAGCCGGTGCCTGCGCTGCACGCCTTGTTCATGTCGCTCTCGACGATGCGACCACCCTGGACTCGGATGTACTTGGCGTCCTGACCACCGATCTCGATCACGGAAAGATCGGCCCCTCCGTCAACGTCGCAGCGAGTCGCAGCCTTGGCGTGGGCGACGATCTCGTTCAAGACGATGATCCTGTCGCTTCCGGGGTAGACGGCTCTCAGCAGGGTCGCAACCGCTTCACGCCCCGAGCCCGTCACCCCGATGGCACGCACGTCGCAACGAACCCGTTTCAAGATGGTGTCGACGAGGCGGTGTGCGGCGTCGACAGGGTTGCCGCGGGTGCGGTCGTAGACGTCGAGCACGATCTCGCCCGTCTCGATCGAGGTCAACACAGCCTTGGCTCCGGTCGAGCCCAGATCCAGACCGAGAACGGTGGGGGCCTGTGCAGCATCTTCGGGAATCTCGGGCTCGGCCATCATGGTGACCTGGTCCCGCCATGCGTAGGCCGGTTCGTTCACTGCAAAACGACTCTCGGTCGGCACGATCAGCCCCGAGGGATCTGCCGGCAGGGGCTCGAGCATGGTCGGCTCGGCCAGCTGCGAAGCGATGACGGCGGCGCCCAAGGCCTCGAAGCAATCGGCGAAGGGTGGCACCTCGACGTCTTGTCCCAACAACTCCTCAAACGACCGGCGAAACGACTCGATCCGTGCTGGGCCGCCGATCAGGTAGACGGGACCGCTGACTCGATTGCGCGCCAGCAGGGAGTGGGTATTGCGTGCCACCGATCCGAAATAGCCCTTGAACAGCTCGCCGGTCGGCTTTCCCTGGTTCGCAAAATGGGTCATCTCGCTCTTCGCGAACACCGAACATCGAGCGGTGATGGGGATGTCTTGTTCGGCAGCGATGGCAGATCTGTCGGCCTCCTCGATGCCCAGACCGAATCGATCGGCGATCTTCTGGATGTTCTCGCCGCTGCCTGAGGAGCACTTGTCGTTCTCGAGATATTGATAGAGATACCTCGTCGCTGAACCGCTCGAGGCCCCACCGACCGGCTCGCGGCTGAGCACGCCGTAGCCCCTGGCACCGACCGAAACGAGGTTGAGGGCGTCGTCGAGGCCCGGCGTGAACTCGAGGGCGGCCTCCTGGCACGAATCCTCCGGCAGCACCAGCACGGGGTCGGACAACTCGTCCGCGTAGACACCGGTGGCAGCCAACGCAGTGCACGAGGCGATGTCGTTGTCGACGTACCAGCGCCGGAACAAGCCGAACGGATCACCATCATGAGGCTGATGGTCTGTGTGTTCCACCGAGAGAGAGCCCTGGTCATCCACGGTGAGGGTGACGAAGCGCACAGACGCCTTGCCAAGGTCACATGCAGCGATTCTCACGTTTCACTTCCGATCGTGGGTTCGTGTGTTACTCGCCCTTGAACTGGGGCGGGCGTTTGTCGCGGAAGGCCTGAATGCCCTCGCGGAAGTCGGCGGACCGAAGGGTCGTCTTCCGGAACGTCTGGCCCAACTCGATGGCCTCGTCGAGGCTCGTGTGTTTGACCGCACGCGACAACTTCTTGTGCGCCCGCAAGGCAAGTGGTGCCTGTCGCATCATCTCACAGGCGATCTCGCGAGCACGCTTCTGGAGGTCCTGGCGGTCGACCACCTCGTGGATGAAACCGGATCGGAGCCCCCACTCTGCATCGAGCGATCCGCCGTACAACAGGGCGTAGGTCGCGTGGGAGGCGCCGATGAGGCCAACCAGCATCGCCGGCAGCGACACTGCGGAGATACCGATCTTGGCCTCGGGAATGGAGAACCGCGTATCGGTAGCGGCAATTCGGATGTCACCCCAGCCGGCGAGGGCGAGCCCTTGCCCCACACAGTGCCCGAAACAGGCGACGATCACAGGCTTGCCGCCGAGATCGTCGCGTTCGAAATCCAGCAGGAACTCCTTGGACTTCGACATGTCGCCGTCTGCGAGCAGCGCGTGTGCGGCATCGATGTCGAGCCCCGCGCTGAACGGACCGTCGCCCGCCGCGGTGACGATGCACACCTGCGCCGCGGGATCGTCACGGAACCGAGCGACAGCCGAGTTGAGCCCACCGAACATGGCCTGATCGAAGGCATTCATGTTGTCGGGACGGTTCAGAGTGATCGTCGCAATACCCTCGTCGAGGTCGTATCGGACCGCCGGCTCACTCATGACTCGTACGCCCTCTCGAAGATCTGCTGCTTCTGGTTCTTGTCTGTCTGGAAGGCAGCCAGAGTTCCAGGCGGAACCAGCTCGACGGCACACCTGAATCGCAACTCTCGTGACACCGCCTCGGAGATCTCGGCCGCCAGCGCTGCATTCGAGGCGGGGTCGATGGCGTCCACCAGTTCGACTCGCACCGGCAGCGGCGGTTCTTGGACGGGCGGGGGTGAGTTCAACACGATTCGCATGGTCGAGCCGACCCCCTTGTCACCGAAACGGTTCACCACCGCCTGAACAGCGGCCGGGAAGACGTTCACCCCTCGAACCAGCAACATGTCGTCGACACGGCCCTCGATGCTGTATCGAATCGTGTCGCGCCCACACTGGCAACGACCCCTGCGGACCACGATCCTGTCACCCGAACGGAACCGAATGGCCGGCGCGCACTCCTTCTCGAGCGCTGTATAGACCGCCTCACCCGTCACACCATCGTCGAGCGGCAACGACTCGCCTGTTGTCGGGTCGAGCACCTCGAGATGTACGTAGTCGTCGGCCAACCAGTGCAACCCCACGTTGTGCTGGCAGTTGATCGACGCGAAGAAGCTCGAGTGCGAGGCGCCTATCCCATCGAAGATGTCGGCACCGCCCCACAACTCGGACAGCCTGTCTCGGATCTCGGGAATCGATCCCCCCGGTTCGCCGCTGAACACCAACCGCCGGATTCCGAACTCGGCCGCATCGATACCGAAGTCATCTCTCAGCGTGTCGGCCATCCACCTCGCATACGACGGAGTGCAGTTCATCTGAACCGGCATGACCGCCCGCGCGGTGACGGCGAACCTCTCGGGGCCACTCTGACCACCGATCGGGACGACCGTGAAACCCGCCATCTGCAAGACATCGGCAACGGGCAAGCCCGCGATCCACATCGACATCACGAACGCGTGCAGAACAACATCTCCGTGCGAGGCACCCGTGATCGGCATGGAACGCCTCATGATCTCGGCCGTGACCTCGGTGTCTGCCGCTGTATAGCCGGTGAACGTCGGTGTGCCGGTGGTGCCAGAGGTCGAGCTGATCCGCACAACGTCGCGCGGGTCGCAGACGATGTGCATACCCAGCGAGGTGATGCCCGCCGCCTGCGACTCGGCCTGACTCGCACGTTCTTGGATCTTGTCCATGAACGGGGCGTGCTTCAGATCATCGAGTGTCTGGAGTCGACCCGGGTCGAAGCCGACAGCGTCAAAGCGGTCCCCGTGGAACCGAGACTGGTCGTAGACCCGTCGCAGCTGTGTCTTCAGCTTCGCCAGCTTCGCCTCGTCGAGCGCTTGTCTGTCAGCGAAGCCGGTGTCCATCCCGTACAGACCGTTCCCCATGGCGAGAGTCTCGCGTAGATCGGGATCCTCCCCAGACCTCGACGTCGAAACCCCCGAGTTCGCAGGCCAGGTCTTGACGGTTCGCGGGCGACCTCGGTCGGCGTGCAGCTGACAAGGCGCCTCGTCGAGAGCGAGCGCTGAGTGAACACACGTGTTCCGACCCTCCATGCGAGCTACCCGGTCATCGCGCTCCTCCGTGGCGATGATGGAAGCCAGCTCCTCACCCAGCTCCGGCGAATCCGTCCGGGCGTGGTGTCATCCTCGCAGACCGGCCTCTCGGAAAGTCCTCGAGGTCGACGCCCTCACCCGCGCCAGTCCCGTGCCTTCGCTACTGTGCGGCCACGACCGTGACACGACCACGACGAGATCGACAACGAACAGCCAGCGGCTTGTTGAACCGACCGAACGTCCATCCCAGGCGAGATCCGATCGCCAGCCGCAACACAGGACAAACCACGAGCCGCTACTTTCGACGCGCCAAGCTGATGTCGCACTTCGACTGCAGCGAGCCTCGAAGTCACCAGAAAGTGCCGCTCGACAGTGTTGATCGACACTTCTCACCGAGAACCAACTAGCTGAAGATGGACCGCATGGATCGACGTCAGTTCTTGAAGACGGGAGCGTTGGCGGCCACGGGGGCCGCCTACTTCGGTGGCACCCATCTGTATCTCTCAGACGAACGATGGACACCCAATGAATCGTATTGGGTGTCGCGCGGTCGGGCCCCTGTGAACCCTCCCATGCAAGGGGACCACTCCGTGGACCTGGCCGTGATAGGTGGAGGTGTCACCGGTCTCTCCACCGCCATCCATGCGCGGGAGATGATGCCGAGCCTCCGAGTCGCTCTCGTTGAAGCCGAGTACGTCGGCTACGGAGCCACCGGCCGCAGCGGTGGCATCTTGAGCAACGGCACGTGGGTGGGCGCTCGAAGTGGCGCTGAAGACACCGTGGGGTTCACCACCAGGCTCATCGATCGCCTCGGCATCGAATGTGATCTCGACCGAGTGAACGACGAGTTCGATCCATACAAGTACGCCGTCGGATTGAAGGCTGCGGCCGAGCGGGCCGGGGCTCAGGTATTCGAGGGCACACGGGTCGTCGATATCGACAAGGGAAATCCGGTCCAGATGGCCGGTGATGGGTTCAGCCTGAAGGCCCCGCGCGTCATCGTCGCCACGAACGGCTACATGCCCAAGCTCGGTGTCGCCGACGAACGCATCTGCCCGGTACACACCGGCGTTGCAGTCACCACCCCGGCTCCCGATGAGGTGGCTTCCGCCTTTCTCGACGTCTTGGCCAACACAGGGTCGTCCGTGTGGGGTCGAGTGGTTCCCGGGAAACGAATGCTCATGGGCGCGGGAGCGGAGTACTACTACGACAACGGCCTCTACGATACGCGACATAGCCACAATCTCCGGGCGCTACGACGATCCGTGGCAGGTGAGTATCCCGAGTTGTCCAACTATCCATACGAGTTCACTTGGACCGGGCCCTTGGGCATGACCGGAGATCAAGAGCCGGTGATCGGCACCGAGGGCAGGGATGACAACATCCTCTACTGCGGTGGGTATACGGCTCTCGGGCTCGCTATGGGAACGCGCGCGGGACAATGGTTGGCCGGAATGCTGGAGGGTGCCACACCTCCCGACTGGCTCTTCCGCAACACGTTCCACTTTCCGAGGGAACCACTGCGATACATCGGTGTCAACAGTGCCATAAACCTCGTGAATCTCGGATTCTGGGGGTAACGAAACGTGATCGAAGAAGACGATGTTCCAGAAAACGGGGATACTCCACGGTCGGGTTGGATATCCGCCGTCGTCCTCGGGGTCCTTTCCCTACTGTTCTTCTGGATATCCTTGCTGGCCCCCCTGATTCAGCTGGGCGCCCTGGTCCAGTCTGTCCGCTGTGCGCACCGGGGGTCTGCCCCAGCGTGGAGCCTCGCTATCGGGTTTGGTGGAGCCGTGATTGGTTTCGGTTTGTTTCTGGCGATCGAGTACCGATGGGTCGTTTGAGCAATGATCTCTGACCCGACAGTCTCGACGAACTAGCCGCCAGCCAATCGATGTCATCGCCCTCCAATCGCCTTGGTGGCTATATGCGGCGATGCCGTCGGGGTTCGTGAACTCGCTGAGCTCTCCGGTGGCGTTGAGATCGGTGAACCGATCCAACGCTTCGAGCGCGCCAGCCCGGTCACCAGCGAGGTAGGGCGAGAACATCGTCCGCATTCGCCGCACGAGCGAGTCCTGTACGAGGTTCAGCACTTGGTTGTCGTCCACCTTCACTGGATGACCGCAGTCACTGCCGCGACCATTCGCCCTCGGCCATCGCCTCGTCACTCAGCGGGTCGCGACCACCGGGGAGTTGGACGGTGACGTCGTGGAGTGTGCCGGTGAACACAAACGGAGCGGCGTACCTGGCCGACACGGCCGAGCCGTGATCCATTCCGACACTGGCGCCCGTGGAGGTGAACGTCGATAGGTAGAGCGGGATCTCCGCTCGCCCACACGACATGCCGTCGACCGACACCTCCGCCCAGCCCGCAGTCCCTTCGCGTTCCAGGTGCACGGCAACGGTGCAGTCACCGGCTGGTACCTCGATGCTCGACTCGACAATGGTGTGGTCGTCGAAGGCGTTGTAGTCGACGACGAGATGGCCGTTCTGCACGAACACCGTGCAGCCGCAGGTCGCGTTGCCGGTCGCGATCAGCACCCCTTCGTCGCCTGCGACCCCGGTGACCCGCGCGGTGATGTCTACGACGGAGTCGGTGAGCGACGCAGCCGTTCTCGTCGGAATCTGCGTCATCGGGGGCCGGTAGGTGTATCGACGGGTGGGTCGGTGGACCTCGCGATCGCCGATCCGAGGGATGAACAGTTCGAGGCGACGCTCGTCGAGGGGCAACACACCGTGGGTTTCTGCCTCCTGCCACCACAGGTCGATCATCTGAGCGAGTCGCTCCGGTTCGGCCTCGGCCATGTCGTTGCATTCCGATGGATCGGCCGAGAGTTCGTACAGCTCCCAACGATCGTCGTCGAAGTCTGTGCCCGGGAGATGTCGGGTGACGGCCTTCCACCACACGCCATCCACTTCGGCGACGAGCGCTCGATGGCCGCCGAACTCGAAGTACTGCCTGGTGTTGGTCGCCGGCGCGTCAGCATCGTCGAGCACCGACACGAACGAGTGCCCGGTCACCGGCATCTGGTCGATGCCCCGATACGTCTCGGGGGGCGACACGCCCAACAGCTCGTAGATGGTCGGCACGATGTCGGACACGTAGGCGAACTGGTCTCGCTTGGTCCCGGCATGCACGTCGCCGAGACCACGTGGCCAGTGCACGATCATCGGCACATGCACGCCACCCTCGTGGGTGAGCGTCTTGTACCACCGGAACGGCGAGTTGCCGCACTGGGCCCAGCCCCACGGGTAGTTCGTGTGGCTGTGTGGCCCACCGATGTAGTCGACCCGCTTGATCGCTTCGTCTGGCGTCTCGCGGATGCCGTTGAAGTGCTTCATCTCGTGCAGTGTCCCGGCGGCGCCACCCTCTTGTGAGGCACCGTTGTCCGACAGCAGCACAAGGATCGTGTTGTCCAACTCGCCCATGGCCCGGAGCCCGTCGATGAAGCGGCCGATCTGGTCGTCGGTGTGATCCAAGAACGCGGCAAACGCCTCCTGGAGCCGTGCCGCGAAACGCTGTTGGTTGTCGGACAGGTCATCCCATGCGTCGACACCGGAGTTGCGGGGCGCGAGGATCGTCTCGGGTTCGATCACGCCGAGTTCGATCTGGCGTTCGAACCAGCGCTGGCGCACCACATCCCAACCCTCGTCGTAGCGACCGCGATACTTCTCCAGGTACTCCTGGGGCGCTTGGTGCGGGGCGTGAGTCGCTCCGAAGGGCAGGTACGCAAAGAATGGGCGATCCGGGCGTATCCCCTTGTTGTCGTTGATCATCAGCAACAACTGGTCGACCAAGTCCTCGGAGAGGTGGTAGCCCTCTTCCGGCGTCGCTGGCGGATCGATATGGGTGTTGTCGCGCACCAGGTCGGGGTAGAACTGATCGGTCTCCCCTGGCAAGAACCCGTAGAAGCGTTCGAACCCACGACCCAATGGCCACTGGTCGAACGGACCGGCCGCGGAGATGGCGGTACCCGGCATCAGGTGCCACTTGCCCGCACACAATGTGGCGTACCCCTCGTCGCGCAGCACCTCGGCGACCGTCGCCGCTTCGTTCGAGATGTGTCCGAGGGTATTCGGGAAGCCCGTGATCCAGCCGGCGAGGCCTCTCATGCCGACCTCGTGCTGGGACCGACCCGTCAAGAGTGCTGCTCGTGTCGGCGAGCACACCGGCGTGACGTGGAAGTTCGTGAACTGCACCCCGTCGGCCGCCAGGGCATCGATGTTCGGCGTGTCGATGTCGGACCCATAGCAGCCGAACTGTGCGAACCCAGTGTCGTCGAGCAACACGAAGACAACGTTCGGCGCACCTTTCCCAGGGTGCGGCAGTTCCTCAAAATGTGGTTCGGAATCGGCCAGCGTGCGCCCGATCGTTCCCTTGAACCCCTCGTTGTTTGGTCCTGGCATGTGTACTCCTCGTCGGGTGGACGTTGTCTCGCGTAGACGTTGTCTCGGGTGGGCGGTGTCTCAGACGGTGATGGTGGTCAGGTCATCGCCGATGCGAAACACATTCCCGGGCTGCAACTCGGTGGCCTCGACCTGCGGGCCCTCCGTGAGCGCGTCATGGTGCTCGATGTGATAGCCGATGTCTTCCTCCAGCGCATGGATCTGACGCTCGATGAACCGCACGGTGCCGGTTGGTCCGTAGATCTGCCGGGCCTTCTGCTCTCGGGTTCTGATCCAGTCGGCGGTGACCACGTCGTTGAGCGCACAGACGTGATCGCTGTACAGGTGGGCGATCAGCGCACCGCTGGGGAGGCCAGGCAGTGATCCCGCGGCCGCCATCGGCATCACGACACCTCGACCGGCTTCGACGAGGATGTGCGTGTCACCCGTCTTCACGGGTGTCGAGGGGCCGGCACGGTTCGGGTCCGGAATCGGCGCTCCGGTTCCAATCAAGATGACATCCATCGGTCGAGCAAGTCCTTTGTCCGGCCAGTTGGACTGAACCCTACCAATCAATTTTTCATGGAACATGAAGTTAGATAGCACTGAGCAAGCAGCAACCGCTGCCTCAAACAAACCAGATCATCCGCGAGTCGCTCACCGGCCCCGCCTTCGGCGACGACCTCACAGGCCCCGACAGCGACACGGACACCTCGCTCGTCCGAGCGTCCATGACTACGCGGCGCGGTGGTGTGGTTGTGGGTTGTGGCGGCTTGGTTGAGGGTCGAATCGGTGGCGGGCTCGGTGGCAGGGCGCACATCGCGGTTCGAGTTCGTGGGTGACGGTGTGCAGGGTCTGGTCGTAGGGTGGCTCGTGGTGGAGCACAAGCAGGTCGGTGCTCTGACATTCGACGCACTCGTGGCCATGGGCTTCCATCACCACGCGCCTTTGGCGGGTTGTCGGGAGGCGTCGCGCGCTCGAGGCGTTGATTGGTCGGCGTTCGGCGTCGTGGACCAGAAGACGGATGAACGCACGATCGAGTAGACGAAAGATGGCGCTGTTGGTGGTGGGTGTGCCGTCGCCGAACGTCGCGCCATCGCCGCGAACGTGGAACACCACCTCGGTGGTCAGCTCGACGTCGAGGCCCATGAAGAGCGCCACGAAGGCATCGGCACGCTGTTGAGCCAGGCTGGGAATGATCCAGTCGTCGTCGTTGGCGGGCTGCCATCGTCGCCGCAACTCTCGCAGTGTTGTGGGCAAGGAATCGGACATCTCCCCACCCGTCGGCGCCACGGTAGGTAATGACTCGACCACACTGGGTCTACCAGTCGCGTCCGCGGACGGATCTCGGTCACTCTCGGTTACCGTCGATGTCACGCTCCGTCCGCCAAACGCGTCCGCGGACGGATCGGCAGGGCAATCGCTCGGTGTCTCTGCGATGCGGCGGACAAGCTCATCGACGGCGGCAATCACCGGTTTGGCGACCGACGGCGGCAGCACGATACGAACGACAGCCATGCCATCGCCATCGGTCCAGGTGGTGACCGAACGTGCCTCGTGCAGCCGGGCATCTCGCTCGTCGTCGGTCTCGCCGTCGTCGAGCAGAGCTCGCGCGATCGCTGGGCTCAGCCGGTTGGCCGTGCGTTCGCGCGCCAACACGAGCAGCCGCTCCTCGCTGTCGGCGTCGGCCCAGCGGGTCAGGATCCGAGCTTTCGCATACGAGATCTCGTTGGCCGCCAACGCCGCTCCGATCAGCGGCAGATGCCGCAGTGCGTGACCCACGCGAACCCACTCTCGCGCTGTCGATGACTGAATCTGGAGCCGCTCCGCGATCCAGTGGGAGGCACTCTTCAGGCCCTGGCGATACCACTCGAGCTCCTCGTCGAACCGAGCAGCGAGGTGGACGAGCCGATACTGATTGGTGTTGATCTCCCAGCCCAACGCCATCAACTCCTCCCCCGTCGAGAGCGGATCTGCGTCGTTCGTGGTCGTCGCTTCTTGCCTGGTCGCAGTCTCTGACATGGCGGTTCCTCGGGTGAGCGTGTGCACAGCGCACGGGCTGCCCGTTTAAGGGGAAGCCTGGGCATGAGAGGACCGCCAGAAACAAGGTGCGGCAATCGAGCACCTGCCGCCCGCTACTTGCCACGACCGACAACACCCACACTACAAACCCCCTGTGACATCAACGTCGGACCAACAGATCCGCACCCGTCAGCCTTCGTTTCTGGCCACAGATCACGACCGACGATGAGTCATCGGAGCCGAAGAATCGGAGACTCGCACATGAACGAATGCATCCAGATCCGCCGAAACAGACGCCAGGGTCACGGCCCCGATTCCGGTCCGTAGATACGCCGGCGGCTTCATGCCTGAGTTCCTTTCGACGAAGTGCCGTCAACCACCACGGATCGTCGTGGCAGTTGGGGACCGAACCGCGAGGACAGCCCAGCCCCAGGTACCGACTTGATCTTGACACGGTATTTTCATAGTATCCGAAATTACTTGGAGCCCACCACGAGCTCCAGCTGATCAGGGGGACTCATGCGCGCTGCCATCGCCAGGAGAGGGAAGATCGTCGTGGATGACTTCCCGACCCCTGAGCCAGGGGCCGGAGAGGTGCTCGTCCGCACCCGGGTCTGCGGGATCTGCGGCTCGGACATCCACGCCCTCCACCACGGCCGCCGACTCCTTGGCCTCATGCGCAGGGCCGGCGGCTTCTTCACCGCTGATCCCGACCTCGACCTGGTCCCCGGCCACGAGTTCTGCGCGGAAGTGGTGGACTACGGACCCAGCACACAGCGCCAGATCCCGGTGGGTAGCCTGGTTTGCAGCCAGCCGGCACTGGTCGGCGCCGCTGGCATCGAGCCCGTCGGCTTTTCGAACCATGCCCCCGGCGGCTATGGCCAGTACATGAAGCTGATGGAGGGGCTGCTGTTGCCGGTCCCCAATGGCCTCTCGGCCGAGCACGCCGCGCTCACAGAACCCATGGCGGTAGGGGTGCACGCGGTGGCCAGGGCAGAGCTGCCGCGAGGGGCCGCTGTGCTGGTGGTGGGCTGCGGCCCCGTCGGGCTGGCCGTGATCGGTGCATTGAAGCTCGCCGGCGCCCAACAGGTGATAGCCGCCGACTTCTCGCCGAAGCGGCGCGCTCTGGCCGAGGCCATGGGCGCGGACGCTGCGGTCGATCCCGCCGTGAGTTCTCCGTACGAGCGCTTTCAGGATCTGGCCCAGGTCGATCCGACCCAGGCCGCGCCGCGTCCCATCTGGCAGAGCGGCCCGTCGCTTCGACCCCAGGTCATCTTCGAGTGCGTCGGTGTCCCCGGCGTGCTCGCCAGCGTGTTCGAGGGGGCCGAGGCGGGTGCCCGCGTCGTGGTGGTCGGTGTGTGCATGGAGCAGGACCACTTCGAGCCGATCTATGCGATCAACAAGGAGATCGATGTTCGCTTCGTGTTCGGGCACTCCCAGGACGAGTTCACCGCGACCCTGCGCCACATCGCCGAGGGCGATCTCCCCATCGACGGTCTCATCACCGCCAAAGTCGGGCTCGGCGGGGTGGCTGCGGCCTTCGAAGCGCTCGCCGAGCCGGACGACCACGCCAAGATCCTCATCGACCCCTGGGCCGATGACAGCTGACCAGGAGTCACCATGACCAACACCATCCCCAACGTTTCCGAGCGCATCATCGAGCTCCTTGAGGCAGAAGGTGTGAACACGCTCTTCGGCATCCCCGACCCGGGCTTCGCGCGCATGCACCGGGCCGCCGCCGATCGAGGCTGGCAGGTGATCGCGCCCCACCACGAGTCGGCCGGGGCCTTCATGGCCGACGCGTTGTCGCGCATGACCGGACGGATTCAGGTGATCGTCGGCAACCAGGGCCCCGGGGTGGCAAACCTGGTGCCCGCCGCCATCTGCGCCGCCAAGGAACACATCCCGGTGCTCTTCTTGGCCGGCCAACGTCATCGCATGCTCGACGCCCAGGTGCGCCGCAACAAGTTCCAGTACACCCCCCAGCCGCGCTTCTTCGAGGCGGCCATGAAGTACGTGGGGGTGATCGAGTTCCCCGACCAGGTCGACGAAGTGCTCCACGAGGCCTTCCGCCAGGCCATGACGGGCACACCCGGCCCGGTCTATGTGGAATTCCCCCAGGACCACGTCAACACCCCCGTCGACCTGGGGCCGGCGGCGCCGCCCGAGCGCTACCGTCTGGTGCATCAGAAGGCGGACCCCGACGCCATCGAAGCGGCGGCCGATCTACTCGCGAGCGCCCAGTGTCCGATCCTGTTCCCTGGCACCGGCGTCCACACCTCGCGGGGGCACGACGCGCTGGAGCGACTGGCCGATGTGCTGCAGTGCCCGGTCATCCCTTCCTGGGGTGGCCTCGGTGTGTTGCCCATATCCCATCCCCAGGTGCTTCCCTACTCAGTGGGGCCAGCGGTGGACGCGGTTGCCGAGTCCGACGTGGTGCTCGCCGTGGGCACGGCCATCGGCGAGCCGCTCCACTACGGCACGGGCCGTCACTGGGCGAAGGGCAACACCGATCGAAGGTGGATCCACATCGAGCGCGACCCGGGGGCCATCGGGGTGAACCGGAGCATCGACATCCCGCTGGTGGGCGATCTGCGCGACGTGATGCCCCAGCTCACCGAAGCCCTGGAGCGGCGCAAGTCCTTTCAAGCGCCCGCGAAGCTGGCCGAGTGGCGAGCGGGCTTCGAGGCCTTCGCGATGGAGATGGTGCTGAGTGCGCCCGACACGGCGCCCGTTCACCCGGGGCGCATGGTCTTCGAAGCCACGCAGGTGCTTCCCGAAGACGCAATCATGGTCCGCGACGGCGGCTGCACCAGCCTCTGGGCGGGGCTCTACAGCGCCCACGCGTCCCGCGACATTCTCTGGACCTCCAAGTTCGGCCACCTGGGTGTTGGGCTTCCCTACGCCATCGGGGCCCAGCTCGCGGTGGGTTCGGAGCGCCGCGTCTGCCTCATCACCGGCGACTCGGCGTTCCAGTTCCACATCTCCGAACTCGAGACAGCGGTTCGCAAGAACCTGCCCATCGTCTGCATCGTGAACAGCGACGCGGCTTGGGGCATGGAACTCGGGGTCTTCGCTGGCGCCTTCGGGATGGACCGGGACGTGGAGGTGAAGTGGGGCGACGTCCGCTTCGACGAGATCGCCGAGGGCTACGGAGCCCACGGCGAGTTCGTCGACCGCACGGCCGACGTCGCACCCGCCGTGGAGCGCGCCCTGGCTTCGGGGCGGCCCGCCGTGGTTCAAGTGGCGGTGGATCCCGCGGTGAACGCCTTTCATGCTCCCCTCATCGAGGAGTTCGCAACCTGGTACACGGGCGGCTACTCCGCCTAGAGTCGACGCATGGATCCGCTGACGTATCGGACCGTCGTCGTGAACACCGTCGAGCTTCAGGTGTCGGTCTCGAACGAGGGAGGCGAACGGGGCCTGGCCCTCCTGCTGCACGGCTTCCCCGAGCTGGCGTTCTCGTGGCGCTACCAGATTCCTGCGCTGGTCGATGCCGGGTACGAGGTGTGGGCGCCGAACCTGCGCGGATACGGCGCGTCGTCCAAACCACGACCTGTCGGGGCCTATGACCTCGATCTGCTGCTCGACGACGTGGCGGGTCTCGTCGACGCCTCCGGCCACGACAAGGTCACGTTGATCGGCCACGACTGGGGCGCTGTGCTCGCCTGGATGTTTGCGATCCGCGACGTTCGGCCGCTCGAACGCCTCGTGATCATGAACGTTCCGCACCCCGCGTGCATGCGTCGAGAGCTGCGTACGTTCCGCCAGCTCCGCAAGTCGTGGTACGTGTTCGCGTTCCAGATTCCGTGGCTGCCGGAGAAGCTTCTCACCGCGCGGCGCGCCAGGGCGGTCCGCAATTCGTTCGTCAACATGGCCGTCGACAAGACGCGTTTTCCAGACGTGGTCACCGACGTCTACCGAGAAGCTGCGCTCGGCTCTGGCGCGATGAGGTCGATGATCAACTACTACCGGGCCGCCGTCCGCGCACGCCGCACGGCTGCGGCCGAGCCGTTCCCGGTCATCACGACACCGACGTTGATGCTCTGGGGCCTGGAGGACAGCGCGCTCGGGAAGCACACCACTGACGGCACCGACGAGTACGTCGACGACCTCACGATGCGGTTCCTGCCCGATGTCTCACATTGGGTCCAACAGGAAGCCCCGGAAACCGTCAACGCGATGCTGTCGGCCTGGCTGGACGGACACGAGGTTCCCGAAGCCGCCGACATCACCTACGAGCGGCTCGACGAGCCGGCCGGTGCCCCGAACCACATCTAGGCCCGAGCACGACGCCCACCGCGAGGCTGCCAACAACACGCAACACAATCAGGCTGACGGCGAACCCAACCCATGCAGCGACAGTGCCGGCGACACGCGGCGGCTCGACCGTGTCGTCGCGGACATGAACAAGCGCATCGAGACCCGCCCAGCCAGCAGCGAGGTTCACCACCGCGATTGCGGTCCGTGGACACTTCGAGAGTCTCTGTTGTTTCAATTGCAACCGATCTCAGGTCAACAGGGCGGTGCGTTGCCGGTCGACCTCGTCCTGGGTGACTACGCCCTTGCTTCGAAGCCCGTCCAGCTTCTCGATCTCGTCGGCGATGCTGAAGCCCGCAATCGCCTGCTCCCGGTGATCAAGATGTCCATGATCGTGCGAAACCAAAGGATGGCCATTGGTATGAAGACGAACAAGGGCACAGCGAGCTCCCAGGAGTTCACATCCTCCTAGTATTTGGTGTCCGGTTGGACGTTTGAGTCCGCAACTAATCTCCGCCGACGGCGACGAGTTGCTCCTCCACGACCAGACTCACACGAGCGGTGATCGTGTCGTCGAGCTCGTCGCTGAGTCGATCCGCGAGTTCGACAATGTCGGGCAACCCCTCGGACGGGCCGATTATGAGTGCAGAGACGACACCATTCTTCAGATCAGCTTCGACCAGCCGATGCCCGCTGTCGTCGGGAATCCATGCCTCGATGACGTCGTCGACCGTGCCCCTTCGCAAGGCATCGCTGGCGATCTGCTGTCCGTTGAGCAGCAGACCACCAAGCACGAGAGCCGTCATGACCGCGACCGCACCGAACCCTACGCGCACCCGATCACGGCTACTGGCTGCACGATCGACCGGAGTCACCCCGGTGAGGATGAACGTCAGTCCGCCCACCACAAGAATCGCCACCATGTTGGTCGCGAACAGCAGCAACGCTCCGATTCCGCCGTCGAAATCGCCCTGCGACCAAGCGATGCCGACAACGGTCAGTGGCGGAACGAGCGAGATTGCAATCGCGACGCCCGGCAACGAGTCCGACACGTCGGGGCGCGAAAGACCGTAGGCGCCCGCTCCACCAGCTGCGATCGCGATGATCAGATCGAACGTCGTCGGGCTGACACGGGCAAGGATCTGTGTGTTCGTCGCCGTGTCAGCACCCATGAACAGGCCGAGCAGCACACCGATGCTGATGGCAAACACGATTCCCGAAACCGCAATGGTCGTGAACCGAAGCAGCCGGTTCGGCCAGCCCATGACCAGGCTCATCGCCATACCCATCAACGGCCTCATCAACGGCGCAACGAGCATGGCGCCGATCACGACCGCAGTCGAGTCGGTGATGACCCCCATCGAGGCAATCACCGAGGCGAACCCCATCAGCGCAAAGAACCGAATGATCCGCAGTCGAGTCGTCGGGCCCTCATAGAGGAGCTTGCCGTAGAGATCCTGGCGGGCCTCGAGCGACTTCGGCCGCTCCGCCAACCAGCTATGAACGAGACTGCTGACGTCATGGAAGTTGGCCACCCCCTCGGTTCGCCCGTCGAGAGAGATGACGAGCACCAGCACACTCACCGCGACCAGGAGGAGTGCTCCGACCGTGACAACAAGCCCGAGCAACGCGCCGGTGACAAAGAACAGCGCGATGGCGAGTGTTGTGACCACAAAAAGAACCGGCAGCCCACCCCAGTCGCGTTCATCGCTGCGCCACACTTTGTGGATCGTGTGGGCGACGTACAGAAGCAACAACGCCCCGGTGACCCAACCAACAACGTTCGTTGACCTGGCCGGGACAACAGCCAAGACCAGACCGGCCGCCAGCGCGGCAACCGGGACGATCAACGAAAAGAGGGTGAATCCCGCTCGCTGCTTCATAGCCCGAAAGCCGGTTACCGCCAACCAGATCAGGCCAATTCCGATCAACCGAGTGAGCACCATCTCGTTTCGATCGGGCCAGACGAGCAACGCCAAACCAATCGCCAAGCCACCGAACGCCTTGAGAACGGCCGCGCTCGCCAAGAGCCCCACGTCGATCGGCGCAAGCCTGAACGATGTGGCCTCGGAGCTGTCCAGCAGCTCGTCGTCAACCGTGATCGATTCCGCCCCCGCGTTCTCAGTCATCTGCCAGTCTGCCTTCGAAGGATGACGATTCGTCGGCTGTGTCTCTGGATTCTCGGGCCTCGATGACGTTGTCGGCGATCTCGGCGACCAGGGCGACGAAGGTTCCCATGCCGACCAGAACATAGACCATCGTGACGACCTTGCCAGGGGGTGATCGTCGGTGCGGGTACCGCTGATCGGTCGTCGCCGGCCAGCGCTGACGGTCAGGTCGGCCGGGTCGAGACTGCACCGGTCCAGGCCTTGGACGTTGCCGCCACGCTGCTCGACGCCGGCGGAGCGCACCCACTCGACGGAGCGCCCGCACGATCGCTGGTGCCGGTCGTGACCGGCGCCAGCGGCACAAGCCGTGAGCATGTGGTGAGCATGATCCGCATACGCCCCGGTTCACCGACGGCCACTGGCGGGCAACCATCAACGCCGACACCGGTGAGGCGAGCGAGCTGTTCGACCTCGACACCGACCCAGACGAGGCAACGAACCTGGTCGGTGACCCCGCCGGCGGTGACGCTCTCGGCCACCTGACCACAGGATTGGCGGCTACCGTCGGCACGGCATGACCGAGACAGCGAAAGACGGACGAGTAGCGCGCGGCATTCGTACGCGCGAGGCGGTGATCGACACCCTCTTCGAGCTCTACGCCGAGGGAAACCTCACTCCAACCATCGAGCAGATTGCCGACCGGATCGGGCGGACGACCCGCGCCATCTATCAACACTTCCAAGACAAGGAAGCACTGGCAGCAGCGATGGCCAAGCGGCAACTCGAACTACACCGCGAGTTGTTCGAGGCACACCCCATTTCCGGGGGCCGGACCAAGCGCATCGACGGCATCGTGGCGCACCGCGCCGAGTTGTTCGAAACCGTCGCGCCGGCGCGCCGCTCGGCCCTGGTCAGGATGCACGCCTCACCCGAGCTCCAGGCCCAACAGACCTATTTCGCCGAACACTTCCGCCGCCAGCTGGTTCGCACGTTCGAGCCCGAGCTGACTGCGCTTTCCAGCAAGGCCATGACCAGGAACGGCACCGGGCAACAAGCCGCAGGCGAGTTGCTGGAGCTGCTCGACCTCCACACCAGCTGGGACACCTGGGAACGGCTGCGAACCTGGCAGTCCCTGCCCGTCGAGCGCAGCCGCCAGCTGGTGACCCGCCTTGTCACCCAGGCTCTCAGGCGCTGATCACCGGGTACTTGTGCATTGCTCACGCACTGATGCTGGCGTTGACCGCCACGACCTATTTTCATAGTATACGAAATTAGTGTCGACTCGGCCGGCGGGTCATCTGGGGGAATCGAAGTTGGCGGAGAGGGCCGTGACGGTGCGAACCGACGAGCAGCTGCCCGGCGTCGGCAAGGATCGGATGAGCCTACGCGAGGGCATCGCCATCGGCAGTCAACAGGTAGTGGTCACACGAACGGTTCCAGTTCGGGCCGCCCGAATCATCAGGACCCTTGTCATCACCGATCAGCAAGTCGGTCTCAACGACGACCCGCCACACGTCAGGTCACACAGACAAATGTGCGGCACCCTCACCAGGCCTGTCGGTCGCACGTATTCCTGTGGGTAGCGGTGGCGCATGCGAGACCGCTGAAGGGCGCAGCGACGCAAAGAACGGAGAATGTCGGCCTATCGTTGTGGCCGATCAAATCATGGAGGCACACGAACATGGCACGAGGTCTTCCCGCGGCGATTCTGGTTCTGGTATTGCTACTCGCCGCCTGTGCCAGCAGCGACGAGGACGCGGTCGGGGACACGGCCGATGTGGCCACCGATGAGCACGACACCGCATCTCATTCGGCCTCCGACGACGACATCGCTGCCCAGCGTTCCGCGTTGGCCCAGGCGGGAATCGATGCCGGCCCGCAAGCTCCACGCGACATCGAATCCGGGGAAGGCACCAACCAGGTCGCGTTCGAAGCTGCGCCGGCCTACACCGACATGAACCTGTGCAACATCCATTTTCACGAAGGCGCTGAGCACAAGGGCGGCGACTACACCACCTTCGCCGGCAACGGCGACGGCGACGGTTATGGCACCGGCTACCTCTACGACGGTGACCTGACCGACGCCGAAGCGGCCAACTACGACGGCGAGGTCGGCAAGACCGACCACGGTGACCTCGTACCGGGCGACACGATCGAGATCCACTACGTGCACTCGGCCGATCCCATCGTGCCCGGCCCGACCCTCGGCGCATGCCTGGCCGACGCCGACGCCCCACAGCCGCAGCTTCGGGTGGAAGCCCACGTCTATGTGCTGGTGAACGATGCAAATGCGGCCGACTTCATGACCCTCACCGAGATCGCCGAGGTGAACGGTCTGCACCAGGCTGTGAACATTCCGACCGAACTCGGCACACCGGTTTCTTATGCAGGTTCCACCACGGGCGCGAGCTACAACGAAGAACCTTCACCATTCAATGTCACCTGGTCGGTGAGCCCGGATGTGCTGAAGGTCGACATCTCCACCGTCGCCGAATGGCTCGAGGGCAACGAGTTCGACGAAGACCACGCCCACGCCGTACGCAACCTGGTCATCAACCCCGAGCTGCTGGCACCGATCGGCTAGCACCCTCGGGACAGTCGTAGCGAAGCTGACACACTTCGGTAGACAACCTGCCAGCAGGCACAGAACTGGGCACGGAGCCATCACTGATCTCGTGGGACTGCGCTGGGCCTACCCGCACAAGTCACCGCGAACAGGACGGCGATCCACACCGAACCCGCGGAGCTGGTCGAGCTGGGCCGACCGGTCACCCACATCCCAGTCTGTGGCGTGTGGCGCCCGGAAAGCCGTGCGTGGCTGTTGACCAGGCCTGATGCCGTCATCCTGAATCCTCGTGTTTCGTGTCCTCTGCCGGTTCCTCACCGACACCAACATCGACTCACGCCATCTCACCACTTGGCATCCATGGGAGCGTCCAGCCACGACGGGCTTTCCGAGCCCTATGGGGTGGTGACAGAACCGATCATCGCTGCCCTCGGGGCAGGCGCACCTCAAACGTCGAAGGTCCAACCAGTTCGACGGAACCGTCATGATCGGCCACCGCACCGGCGGCGATTGCCAGGCCGAGACCGACGCCACCTGTGCGTGCCGATCTCGATGTGTCGGCCCTCACGAATCGCTCAAAGATTCGCTCCCGGAGATCGGCAGGAACACCCTCGCCGTCATCATCTACTCGCAAGACCGCCTCGTCCCCGAGAAGTCGCAGCGACACCGATACTTGGCCAGAGGCGTGCCGCTCAGCGTTCGACAGCAGATTCGACACCACACGACGGAGCTGTTCCACATTTCCACTCACCCGCGTGGGGTACACATTGTCGAGAGCCCACGTGGTATCTGACAGGGGCCGAAGCGCCGCAACCTCGGTGAAGACGAGATCATCGAGGTCGACGTCTTCGCCCATGTCTGCGAGCTCGCCCGCGTCGCTTCGAGCAAGCAGGAGCAGCTGATCGATGAGGACCGACACACGATCGGCGATTGGTTCGAGCCGGCGATAGAGCCTGGCCGGATCGACGTCATCGGGGTTGCGGGCTGCACTCTCGACCTGGGCCCGCAGCGCGGCCACAGGCGTTCGCAGCTCGTGAGATGCGTCTGCCACGAACTCTCGCTGAGCAACCATGGCTGCATCGATGCGACCCAGCAGGTCGTTCAGCGTGTTGCCGAGTCGTTCGACCTCATCGCCGGTGGCTGAAACCGGCACCCGTGTTCCGTGTGGCTCCGAATCGATTGCTGCCACGGCCGATCTGAGCCGCTCGACATCACCGAGCGCTCGGCGTGTTGACAGAGCGACGGCTCCTCCAACCAACAACGAGACTCCAGCGGTCGCCAACACCAGCCAGCCGAGACGTCGGCCGACGTAATACCGGAACGAATCGAATTCCACAACGGCAACGATGCGCGAACATGCGCCGGTCTCGTAGCCACACGGAAAGCTCACCAAACCGAGATCACCATCGATCTCGCGCCGAACCACCGAAGCCGGGCCGGTTGGATCGGTCAGGGCCAGCTCCGACGCACGAGCGATCGCGATCAGCTCATCTGGTCCGGTTGACGCGATGACGCGATCCGGAACGAGGGCTACCGCCGCCACAAACGGAAGGTCCGGGCGAAAGACCGGCGCATCGTCGACTCCACGCGATGACACCTGAAAGGTCTCGGTCTCGAGAGCCGTGACGAGCCGCTCGAGTTCTGCGGACCGCTCGCTTTGCCATCGAAACCGCAGGAGCGTGAGCCCCCCGATCACAGCGAAAAGAACAGCGATGGCCGACGTCCAGAGCACGGCGCGGCCCGTGACACCGCGCGGCGCGATGTTCACGAGATCACCTGATACCCGACGCCGCGCACGGTTCGAAGGGTCTCGGTGCCGAATGGCTCATCGATCTTCTTGCGGAGGTAGCCGCAATACACCTGCACAACGTTTGTCGACGCGTCCATGTGAGGGTCAAACACCTCGTCTAGCAACTCTGTCTTGGTCACAACATCAGGCGACCGATGCATCAGGAATCGAAGCAATGAAAACTCTTTGGGGGTGAGGCTGATTGCCTGACCCGCGCGGCTGCACACGTGCTGGGACTCATCGAGCGAAAGGGTGCCCACTTCGAGTATCGATGAGGTTCGATCACCGCCGCGACGAGCGGCTGCTCGCACGCGAGCCAGAAGCACATCGGCGTGAAACGGCTTTCGCACATAGTCATCGGCTCCCTCATCGAGACCGTCGGCCTCATCGAGCGGTCCGTCCTTCGCAGTCAACATCACCACCGGTGTGGTACTCCCGCCGGCGCGCAAGGCGCGACACAACGCGAAACCGTTGAGACCCGGAAGCAACACGTCGAGGATGATCACCGAGTAGCCACCCGCTTGTGCCTCGATCAGACCGTCATCACCACGATCGATATGGGCTACCGCGTAGCCGTCGCCACGCAGTAGCCGCGCAACACCCTCCGCGATGTCGTGATCGTCCTCGATAACCAATGCCTTCATCGCGTTCATTGTGCAGGAGAACCGGGTGGACGAGCGATGGGCCTCTTCGTGTTCTCTTCGTTTCTCTCAGGGACCTCTTCGTTTCGTATCGTCACAGTGAAGCCATGCAGAACAAACGAATTGCCCCCGCCGCCCTAGCCATTGCCCTCGCAGCCGTGGGCTGCACACAAAGCCCTCACATCGGCGCACCGGTCGACGATGGCCGCCCTGACGTTGCAGCCCCGGTCATCGAGACCGCGCCCGAGGTTCCCGATCCCATCGAGGAGCAACCAACCGACCAGGAGCCGACGAGCGCGCCGCACAACCCCGATGAGGTCGAGCTAGCCGTCCCCGACGATGCGCCACCCGCCCCAGAGCCGACCCTTCCCGACGACGAAGGGACCAATCGGGACGAAGCCGGCGCCGGCGACTGGGAGCCGATCGTTGGATACGAATACAACGACGGATCCCAGGTCGGCATCTTGATCGGTGAGGCCACGAATGCAACCGACACAAAACGCGACCAGATCCTCGACTTCATACCTCCGAGCTACCACGCAGGAATCGGAGCAATCGATATCTTTCCGGTCGAGAGTGGCATCGGAGGAGCCGTTGGGCCATTCCTTGTCGACGGCGAACCGAATGGCGAATGGGCGATCGGGCTCACGCTCTTCGACGACGATGCGCTTGTCCCACTGGTTCACGAGGTCGGACACATCGTCATGTACATCGACGGCATCGAATGGGATACGACCGAGTGCGGCGACCGAGAGCTCTTCCCGAACGGCTGCGCGACGCCGGACTCCGCATTGGGCTCATTCATCGACACCTTCTGGGGGCCAAACGCTTCAGACGACAACGACGCGTTCGTGACCGACTACGCATCGGTGCATCCCGCGGAGGATGCCGCCGAATC